>NZ_JBFAAX010000058.1:0-23333 GCF_040639995.1 Actinosynnema sp. NPDC023658
CGCGCGTGTCCTAGGTTCACGTCGCGCGTGTCCTACGTTCCGGTACCCCGAGTTGAACGCTCAGGACTGCTGCGCGCCGGCGCGTGCGGCTCGGGCGGCCTTGGCCCGGCGGTTGCGCAGGTACAGGAGCAGCCCCAGGACCAGGCCGAGGGCGGCGACGGCGGTGATCGGGCCGCCCACGTTGCCGAACGCCGTCTGCATGGCCGAGGGCTGGGTGCCGTCCGGCGTCGAGTTGGCCACCTCGCCGACGGCGGCGCTGGTGGGCGTCGGACGCGCCTCGGTGGTCTTCTTCTTCGCCTGCGGTGCGCCCTCGACCAGCCGGCCGACCGGGACGCTGGACGCGGACGGCTCCAGCGCGAACCCGTAGTCCAGCAGGCTCGCCGCCTGCTCGGTCATCCTGGTCGGCTGCTGCTGGCCGCGCAGCAGCACGACGACCAGCCGCTTGCCGTTGCGCTCCGCCGCACCGACGTAGGTGTGCTGGGCGTCGTCGGTGAAGCCGGACTTGCCGCCCAGCGCTCCCGGGTACGCCGCCAGCAGGCGGTTGTCGTTCACCACCGGCACGGTCCCGTTGCCGTCCGGGGCCGGGAAGTCGATGCGCTGCAGCGTCACGGCCTTGGCGAAGTCCGGGTACTTCATCGCCTCGCGGAAGATCAACGCCACGTCGTAGGCCGACGTGGAGGTGCCCGGCGCGTCCAGGCCGGACGGCGTCACGGCCCGCGTGTCCAGCGCGCCCAGCTCGGCGGCCAGGGCGTTCATCTTCCGGATGGCCGACGGCACGCCGCCCAGCCGGCGGGCCAGCGCGTGCGCCACGTCGTTGCCCGACGCCATGACCAGCGCCTGGAGCATCTGCTCGACGGTGTACTCACCGCCGTTGCGCAGCCCGACGCAGGTGCACTCCTGGTCGATGTCCTCCTGCGTCGCCGCCACGGTCGCGTTCGGCGGCAGCTCCTTGGCCACGACCGTGGCGAGCAGCACCTTGATGACCGACGCGGGCCGCTGCCGGCCGTGCGGGTCGACCGCGGCCAGCACGGCACCGTTGTCCAGGTTCGCCAGCAGCCAGCTCGCGGCCGTGATGCCGTCGGGTGGCACGGGTGCGTTCGGTGGCAGCACGAGACCGCACTCACCGAGCCGCTGTCCCCCGATCGGGCTCTCAGGTACCTCGATCGGGGGTGGCGGCTTCTCACCGGGAGCCACCTGTTCGGACGTGTCCACCGGCGGGGGCGGGGACACCTTGTTCTCGCAGGCCGGCTGGGCCGTCGCGACCGGTGCGGCCACGAACGCCGCGCCGGACATCAGCGCGCAAGCAGCCAGGACCAGGGCAACGGGCCGTCGGAACGCGGAGGAACGCACCCGACCAGGCTAACCACCCCGGATGAGGGACCTGCACCCGCCACGTCGGATACTGCTCGGGTGAAGCTCTCCCGCGGCATGTCCGTGTTCCTGCTTGCCTTCGGGGTGTGGTCCTGGGTGATCTGGCCGACCTTCCTGCGCAACATCTGGAAGGACCCCCGCTCGTGGGACGGCGGTCCGACCGCGTTCTTCACCGTCCACCTGCTGCTCGTCGTCGCGTCGCTCGCGTTCGGCACGGTCATCGGCGTGCTGGGCGCACGCGGCCTGCGCGCCGCCGCACGCGGCAAGAGCGAGTGACCCACCACACCTGGAGGCTCCGCCGTGGAGTTCGTGCGCCTACTGCTGGTGTTCCTGCACCTGCTCGGCATGGGCATGCTGATCGCGATGTTCTTCGTCCAGCGCCGGATCGGGGCCGACGCGCCGCTGAACAAGGGCTGGCTGCACGGCAGCGCGTTGCAGCTGCTCACCGGCGTGGCGCTGATGGGCATGGCCCCGCTGACCGACCAGGACTACAACAACGTCAAGATCGGCGTGAAGCTGCTGGTCCTGGTCGTCATCGCGGCGCTGGTCGCGGTCAACCTGAAGAAGCGGCCCGCCGCCTGGCTCACGCCCGTCCTGGCCGGCCTCGTCGTGGTGAACGTCGGCATCGCCGTCTTCTGGACGTAGGAACGGCCGCCGTCCGGACGCGGTCGGGAGATCAGCGCCGCCGGAACAACGCACCCAGCAGCAACCCCGCGCCGACCAGCCCGAAGGCGGTGCGGGGGCTGGGGCCGGACCGCACCTCGACCACCGGCCGGATCACCGCGGGCGGCGGGGGCGGGGGCAGGTCGCGCGCCAGGTTCTCCCGCGCGGTGGCCGTCCAGGCCGTGATGAACAGCAGCGACTGGGCCACCAGGTTCGCGAAGAACAGCACGCCGATGATCGGGCCGAACGCCGCGCCCGCCGGTGACGCCGTGACGGTGCTCAGGTAGAGCGTCCCGCCCTGCTTGAGCACCTCGAACACGAGCGCGGCCGCGGCGGCGCCCTTCGCGGCGCTGCGCAGGCTGAACGGCTTGCGCGGCAGCTTGGCCAGCACCCACAGGAACACCAGCCAGTTCGCCACCAGCCCCAGCGCGATCGTGCCGAGCTTCAGCAGCGCCTCGGCCCACCCGACGCCGTCCAGGCCGACCCACCGCAGCACCAGCTCGGCCAACCCGCTGCCGGCCGCCGTCAGGCCGAACGACACCACCAGCGCCGCGCCGAGCGTGACGAGCGCGAGCAGGTCCTTCACCGCCGTCTTCAGGATCGGCAGGTCTTCCTTCGGGTGGCCCCACTGCGCGGTCAGCGCGTCGCGCAGGTTGCCGATCCAGCCGAGCCCGGAGTACGCGGCGGTCAGCAGGCCGAGCACGCCGACCGTGCCCTTGGAGTCGATGGCCTGCTGGACGACCTTGTTGGTGGTCTCGCCGAGCGTGCCGGGCACGGCCTCCGAGATGCTCGCCTTGAGCTCCTCGATCAGCGTCGGCTCCGAGGCCAGCACGAAACCGGCGATCGCGAAGCCGATCATCAGCATCGGCACGAGCGACAGCACGCTGAAGTACGTCACCGCCGCCGCGTAGTGCGACCCGTAGCTCTCCGTGTAGCGCTGGGACGCGCGGAACAGGTGGTCCAGCCACGGCCGCTGCCGGCGCATCCGGTCGATCCTGGACTCCGGCTCAGCCTCTTCCGCCACACGGAAAAGCTAGTGCGTGAAGTGATCAGTCGCCACTCGGCAGGAAGCCGATCCGGTCGTAGGCCCGCGCCAGGGTCTTCGACGCCACCGCGCGCGCCCGTTCCGCACCGCGCGCCAGCACCCGGTCCAGCTCGGCCGTGTCATCCAGGTACTCGGCCACCCGCGCCCGCACGGGCGTGACGAACTCGGTGAACACCTCACCGAGGTCCTTCTTCAGGTCGCCGTAGCCCTTGCCGTCGTAGTCGGTGACCAGCGACTCCACCGAACGCCCGGTCAACGCGGAGAAGATCACCAGCAGGTTGCTCACGCCCGCCTTCCGCTCCGGGTCGTAGACGATCTCGCGCCCGGTGTCGGTGACCGCCGACCGGATCTTCTTGGCCGACCGCTTCGGGTCCTCCAGCAGCTCCACCACGCCCGCGGGCACGGACTTCGACATCTTCGACGTCGGGTCCTGGAGGTCGTAGATCTTGGCGGTGTCCTTGACGATGTGGGGCTCGGGCAGCCGGAACGTCTTGCCGTAGCGGGTGTTGAACCGCTGGGCCAGGTCGCGGGTCAGCTCCAGGTGCTGCCGCTGGTCCTCACCGACCGGCACGTACTGCGCCTGGTACAGCAGGATGTCCGCGGCCTGCAGGATCGGGTAGGTGAACAGGCCCACGCCGACGCCCGCCATCGTCTGGTTGCCGGTTCCCCCGTCGGTCGTCTGGTTGCCGGCTCCGCCGCCGGTCGTCTGGTTGCCGGCTCCGCCGCCGGTCGTCTGGTTGCCGGCTCCGCCGCCGGTCGTCTGATTGCCGGCTCCGCCGCTGGTCTGCCTCGCGGACTTGTCCTTGAACTGGGTCATCCGGCTGGCCTCGCCGAACCCGGTCAGGCACTGGAGCACCCAGGCGAGCTGGGCGTGCTCGGGCACGTGCGACTGCACGAACAGCACCGAGCGGTCGGGGTCGACGCCCAGGGCGAGCAGCTGCGCCGCCGCCACCCTGGTGTTGTGCCGCAGCACCTTCGGCTCCTGCTCGACGGTGATCGCGTGCAGGTCAGCGACGAAGTAGAACGCGTCGTGCGTCTCCTGGAGGGCGACCCACTGGCGCAGCGCGCCCAGGTAGTTGCCCAGGTGGAAGGAGCCCGCGGTCGACTGGATGCCGGACAGCACGCGGGGCCGGCTCACCGGAGCGGGGTTCTCGGCAGGCGTGCCGACGGTCTCGCCTGCGACGTTCTCAGCGGAGTTTTCGACGACCACGGGAGTGATCCTCCCAGGTCGATCAGACCCCGGTGGTGGCGGGCCGCACCTCGGCCGGGTTGCCGTCGACGACGGCCACCGCGGGGACGACGCGCTGGTTGGCAGCCGTGCGCGGAGACGACGTCCGGCGGTGGCGGACCAGGCCTGCCACCAGGCCGATCACGCCGAACGCCACCGCGGCGATGCCGACCGGGGCCTCCAGCGAGACCGGGGCTGCCGCCGCGTCGTCGGCTGCCACCGCGACACCTTCGACGACCAGGGAAGACGCCGCACCAAGCACCAGTCCGAGGACCGCACCGCGACCGCGCACTGCCCAGCCTCCTCACCAACACCGTGCCACTCCACGGAGGAGTGATCCTTGTTGACGGACCGCCGCGAACCTACCGAAGCTGTTGGGCTGACGTGTTCGGTTCAGGTAAACGCGACCGGCGGCAGACTAACCACAGCCGCCGCCGCACGTGCCCGCAGGGGGTTACCGGACCGCGTCCACTCGGCCATATGTCGTAGTGCGCTGCCGGGCCGGGCGACCCGCGAGGGCGGCCGTGGCGTGCAGCTGCTCGGCGCTGCGGGCGGACCCGTGCTCGGAGCCCGCCATGCGGCTGATGGTCTCCTCCATCAGCGTGCCGCCCAGGTCGTTGGCGCCTCCGCGGAGCACCTCGGCGGTGCCCTCGTCACCCAGCTTCACCCACGAGCACTGGATGTTGTCCACGCGCCCGTGCAGGGCGAGCCGGGCGAACGCGTGCACGGCCCGGTTGTCGCGCCGGGTCGGGCCGGGCCGGGCCACGCCCGCCAGGTAGATCGGCGCGTTGCGGTGCACGAACGGCAGGCCGACGAACTCGGTCAGGCCGCCCGTGCGGTCCTGGAGCGCCGCCAGCGCGCGGAAGTGCCCGAGCCAGTGGCCGGGGTGGTCGACGTGGCCGTACATCATCGTGGACGACGAGCGGATGCCGACCTCGTGCGCCGTGGCGACCACGTCCAGCCAGGTCGCGGCGGGCAGCTTGCCCTTGGTCAGCACCCAGCGCACGTCGTCGTCGAGGATCTCGGCGGCCGTGCCGGGGATCGTGTCCAGGCCCGCGGCACGCAGCTCGGTCAGCCACTCGCGCACGCTCACGCCCGCCTTGGCGGCCGCGCTGACGACCTCCATCGGGCTGAACGCGTGCACGTGCATGCCCGGCACCCTGGTCTTGATCGCGCGCACGACGTCCGCGTAGTAGGTGACCGGCAGCTTCGGGTCGATGCCGCCCTGCATGCAGACCTCGGTGGCGCCCGCGTCCCACGCCTCCTGGGCGCGGTCCGCGACCTCCGCCACGGACAGCCGGAACGCGTCGGCGTCGCGCTCACGCTGGGCGAACGCGCAGAAGCGGCATCCGACGTAGCAGACGTTGGAGAAGTTGATGTTGCGGTTGACCACGTAGGTGACGTCGTCACCGACCACCTCGGCGCGCAGCTCGTCGGCGAGCCTGGCCATGGTCTCCAGGGCCGCGCCGTCCGCGGTGAGCAGCGCCATGGCGGCGTCGGTGTCGTCGAGCAGCCTGCCGGGGTCGTCCGCGGCGAGCTTGAGGGCGCGCGCGGCGTCCTCGGGCAGCCGTTCGACGGCCTTGGGGACGCTCAGGGACGCCCAGTCGCCGTAGACGCTGTCGAAGTCGCCGCGGCGGTCGTCGGTGCGGCCCTCGGTGTCGATGGCGGTGTTGAGGTCGGCCCGGCCGTAGGTGTCGAGGCCGCCATCGGGCTCCTGCCACTCGCGGCCGACGACGGGGGCGTCCGGCTCGGCCAGCCCGTCCTCGCGCGCCAGCGCGGACACGTGCGCGGTGAGCCGGGTGTCGATCCACTGCCCGGCGGTCGCGGTCACGTACCGCGGGTAGACGGCGAGGCGTTCCCGCAGGTCGAAGCCCGCTTCACGGGTGTGCTCGGCCAGCACGTCGACCTGGGGCCACGGCCGTTCGGGGTTGACGTGGTCCGGCGTCACGGGCGACACGCCGCCCCAGTCGTCGATGCCCGCGCGCAGCATCAGGCCGAACTCGCCGCCGACCAGGTTCGGCGGCGCCTGCACGCTCGTGGACGACGGCATGACCAGCCGCGCCACCGCGATGGTGGCGGCCAGCTCGTGCAGGTCGGCGTCGGGCATGCCGCGCATCGCCGTGTCCGGCTTGGCGCGGAAGTTCTGGATGATCACTTCCTGGACGTGCCCGTACTGACGGGCGACACCGCGCATGGCCAGCAGCGACTCGGCGCGCTCGGTGACCGTCTCCCCGATGCCGATCAGGATGCCGGTGGTGAACGGCACGTTCACCCGGCCCGCGTCGGTGAGCACGCGCAGGCGGACCGCGGGCTCCTTGTCGGGGCTGCCGTAGTGCGGGCCGCCCTTCTCCGACCACAGCCGCTCGGCCGTCGTCTCCAGCATCATCCCCATGCTGGCCGCGACCGGCCGCAGGCGCTGGAACTCCTCCCAGCTCAGCACGCCGGGGTTGAGGTGCGGCAGCAGGCCGGTCTCCTCCAGCACGGCGATCGCGCTGGCCCGCACGTAGTCGAGCGTCGAGGAGTACCCGCGGGCCTCCAGCCACTCCTTCGCCTGCGGCCACCGCTCCTCGGGCCGGTCGCCCAGCGTGAAGAGGGCTTCCTTGCAGCCCTGGGCGGCGGCCCGGCGGGCGATGTCCAGCACCTCGTCCCGCTCCAGGAACGCGGCGGGCAGCTTGTGCGGGACCGTCGCGAACGTGCAGTAGTGGCACCGGTCGCGGCACAGGCGGGTCAGCGGGATGAACGCGTTGCGGCTGTAGGTGACGACCCCCGGCCGCCCCTCCGCCAGCAGGTGGGCGTCGCGCACCCGGCCCGCCGCGTCCAGCAGCGCCTCCAGGTCGTCACCGCGGGCGTGCAGCAGCACGGCGGCCTCGGTGACGTCGAGCACCGCGCCGTCGGCGGCACGGCGCAGCGCACGTCGCATTGCCGACGCGCCGGGCGTCGGTTCCGGCGGGGTGATCGAGATGTCCACGGGCACGACAACGACATTAGGTGGGGAGAATTCCTGATCACGCCCAGTGTGACGTCCGACACGAAGCGCTGTCGGGTGCTCCTCCCGGATGCCGTTCACGACCCGCGCCGGACGCGTGCGCGCCTCTCGCGCGTGGCTCGCGCGCGTCCGGTGTGCGGCTCATCCGTGGCTCGTGCGTGCCTCATCCAGGGCTCGTCCCCGGCTCAGCGGACCGGCGCCCTCCCGGCGACGAGCAGCTCGGTGTTGCGGTCCGTGACGGCCCCGACTGCGTTCACGTTGACGTGCGGGTCGTTGAACGCGAATTCGCGGGCCAGTGCGGCGAGCCCGCGCGGCGAGGCGTCGTCGTAGTCGGCCTGGTAGGGCGCGTCACCCTCGATCAGCGTCGTGAACAGCGACAACGTGCCGTCACCGTTGTCCGCGAGCTCGATGATCCGGGCGTGCTGCGGGTGGTCGACGTGCGCGGCGGTGTTGATCTCCCAGAACGCGCGCTCGCCGGTGCCGTGCGGGACGATCCGGTTCTCGTGGGTGTGGCCGTTGACCCAGGCGACCACGTTGGGGAACCGGCCGAGCAGCGCGACCAGCGCGTCACCGCCCAGCCGGGGGTCGAGCGGGCGGCGGGTGTCCGGCAGCAGGTTGTCCATGGTCCAGCTGGTGTGGTGGCTGAACACGATGAACAGCTCGTCGGTGGCGTCCTGACGGTGCGGGAAGCCGAACGCGTCGTAGTAGCGGGAGCTGCCGCGCTTGAGCACCCGCTCCAGCCAGAGGTACTGGTGCAGGCCGATCGAGCCCTCGGAGAAGCCGCCGGTGGTCGTGGTGTCGAGGCTGATGCCGGTGACGCCGGGCGCGATCGGGAACGCGTAGAAGACGTCGACGCCGTCGGCGTTGTCCGGGGTGAAGCCGTGGCCGTGCGGGCCGGGACCGGTGTTGCGCGGGTCGAGGTGCGCTTGGACGAACTCGGCGGTGGTGAACGGCCTGCGCCGGGCGTCCGGGGTGACCGTGCGCACCAGCCCGCCCTCGGCCAGGACGGCCGCCGCGTCCAGCAGGTGCGCGGGGTCGGTCATGGCCCGGACGAGCCGCTGCACCTGCGCGTCGGCGAAGCCCATCACCTTGCGGTCGGAGGTGTAGAGGCCGTCGACGAGCGGGATGCCGTCGGGCAGCGTGCCGACCACGCTGTCGTCGTGGTTGCCGAACGTGCAGTACCAGGGGATGCCCAGGCCGGGGCTGTCGAACGGGCGGATCGCCGCGTCGAGCAGGCCGGGCACCTGCGGGAAGCCCTTGGCCTTGTAGTCGTCGACCAGGGCGGAGTGCGGGTTCCAGTAGGCCTTGGCGCCGGAGTCCTGCACGCCCTCGTACCGGTCGGGATCGCCGGTGTTGGCGGTGATCCGGCCGCCGTTGAGGACGGTGAGGAACCAGTCCAGCTCGACCAGCTCGTGGTTGTCGGTGTTGTCGCCCGTGGTCATCGTGAAGTCGATCGGGCGGCCGGTGAACGGTCCGGTGCGCAGGGCGTTGACCCGTCGGACGAGCGCGGTGGACGTGTGCGGGGTCATCGTCTCGTGGGGGCGGAAGGCCCCGGCGCCCATCAGCGGGTGCGTGTACTCGAAGCGGGCGGGGCTCTGCGCGTCGACCATGTGCATGTCGGTGAACTGGGCGAAGCAGGCCAGCGGCGTGCGCCGGTCGGCCCGTCCCGCGCCGGGCGCGGCCAGGTCCGACCGCACGACCAACGGCCACCCGGGCCCGGCCTGCAACCTCCGGTACCCCGTGCCGCCCACCGCCGTCGCCGCGGTGTCCAGGGTGGTGCCGGTGGTGGCCGCCCAAGCGGGCCCACCCCACAGCAACACCGCACCCGCCGCACCCGTCGCCCGTAAGAAACCCCGTCGGCTGATCCCCATCGACCACTCCCCACGTCGGTGTGGTGAAAAGTTCTCACGAACCGGGGAGCAGGTCACGAAGTCGGCGTGAAGTGGGGCCGAACGAGCGAAGTCGATCGTCGGTCGACCGGTTCCGCCACCCCGCCGCGGGGCAGTGCCGTCAGTCCCCGTACACCACCGTGACGGGCGCGTGGTCGGACCAGCGCTCGGCATACGTCGCCGCCCGCTCCACCACGGCCGTCCGCGCGGATGGCAGCTCAACCGCCGACCTCAGTATGGCGTCCGCCTCGTAGTCCGCGAACGACTTGCCGGCGCTGAACTGACGCAGCAGGTCAACGGCTTGCGCTGCGTCCCAGAGGTAGGCGCGGGGATCAGGCCGCGTACAACTGTTCCCGGGTCTCCATCACGCGCTGCCGGGAGTACGGGTTGCGGATGCTGGAACCGCTCACGAGATCGACCGGTCGACCGAAGAGCTGTTCGAGCCCTTCTTTCAAGGCGAAGTAGCTGTCGAAGTAGTCGAAGCCCGGTCCGGCGTCGAACTCCACGAGGACGTCCACGTCACTGGACGCCACGTCGAACGAGTCACCGACAGCGGACCCGAACACGTCGAGCCGGCGAACGCCCAACCTGCGGCACAAGTCCCCGACCTCGGACAACCTGGCCGTGATGATCTCGTGCACGGACGTCACCTCCCGCTCACGATTGTGCCGGATCGCCGGCCCTGGGCCAGTCGAAGCCCACGGTGACGGGCGCGTGGTCGGACCAGCGCTCGGCATACGTCGCCGCCCGCTCCACCACGGCCGTCCGGGCGGACGCGGCCAGGCCCTCCGTCGCCACCTGGTAGTCGATCCGCCAGCCGGAGTCGTTGTCGAACGCCTTGCCGCGGTAGGACCACCACGTGTACGGGCCCGTCACGTCCGGGTGCAGGGAGCGCACCACGTCGACGTACCGCGCCTCACCGAACACCCGGTCCAGCCACGCCCGCTCCTCCGGCAGGAACCCGGACGACTTCTGGTTCGTCTTCCACGCCTTCAGGTCCTCGGCCCGGTGCGCGATGTTCCAGTCGCCGCACACCAGCACCTCGCGCCCGTCGACGGCGGCCTTCTCGCGCAGCTCCACCAGGTACGGCAGGAACGCGGCCATGAACCGGTCCTTCTCGTCCTGCCTCGGCGTGCCGACGTCACCGCTGGGCAGGTACAGCGACGCCACGACCACGTCGGCCAGCTCGACCTCGACGTACCGCCCCGAGTGCTCGAACTCCGGCACCCCGAACCCGATCCGCACGGCCTCCGGCGCGGCGCGCGTCAGCACCGCGACCCCGTTCCGCCCCTTGACCTCGGAGTGCGCGTGCGCCACGTGCCACCCCTCGGGCGAACGCACCTCGTCCGGCAGCTGACCCGGCTCGGCCCGCACCTCCTGCAGGCACACCACGTCCGCAGACGTCGCCGCCAGCCACTCGACGTAGCCCTTCTTCGCGGCGGCGCGCAGCCCGTTGACGTTGATCGTGGAGACAGTCAGCACCCGGGCAGCCTAGTGGCGCTCCGCGACCGCCCAGCCGTGCGGGTAATCGGCGCCGCACCCCGTGCAGGACGCGGACAGCCCCAGCATCAGCACCAGCGGGCTGCTGCCCTCCGGCGACGGCACCCCGGTCACCTCGTGCCCGTCCACGGACGCGCGCAGACGCGGCCACTCCGGCTCGCACGCGCACGTCACCACATCACGCCGGAGCCACCGCCACTTGAAGAACACCCACCCATCACATCACGTGCAACTGCTGTCCGAGGTGGGCGTCACGAACTCCTCCTTCACCCAACGCCCGTCGGCCAGCAGCCGGAAGCCGTTCTCGACCCGGGGCTCGGCCCGCACCACCGCGTCACGCCGCATGGTCGCCACGATCGGCTGGGTGTCGGCGGGCCCGGAGCGGACGTTGAGGACGTCGGCTATCACCGTCACCTTGCACTCGTGGGAGGCGACCTCCTCCACCCCGAGCCTGCGGCCGTCGTTGGCGACGTACATCAACCCGGCCGCCGCGAGCACCCCGACGACGACCACGCCGCGCACCGGAATCCCGAACATCACGCCTCCCGACACCTCTGCTGAGGTGCAGATATAGCGCGTCAGGCGGGGTGGTGGGCCGGCCCGGACGACAATCCACCCCACCGGGGAACCGGACGGGTGAGGCCATCACGGAAACGCACCGGAGCGGGGACGGGTGGGCCGGGGCCGGGGACCAGGGGGTGGGCGGGAACGCAACAGGGGACCGCCCGGAGGCGGTCCCCTGTTCACGAACGGGCAGGCGTCAGCCGGCCATCCGCTTCTGCAGGTTCTCGTCCAACGTGCCGAGGAAGTCCTCGGTGGTCAGCCACTCCTGGTCCTTGCCGACGAGCATGGCGAGGTCCTTGGTCATCCGGCCGCTCTCGACGGTCTCGATGATGACCTGCTCCAGCGTCTCCGCGAAGCCCGTGACCTCCGGCGTGCTGTCCAGCTTGCCGCGGTGCTTGAGGCCACCGGTCCACGCGTAGATCGACGCGATCGGGTTGGTGGACGTCGGCTTGCCCGCCTGGTGCTGCCGGTAGTGCCGGGTGACCGTGCCGTGCGCCGCCTCGGCCTCGACCGTGCTGCCGTCCGGCGTCATCAGCACCGACGTCATCAGGCCCAGCGAGCCGAAGCCCTGCGCGACCGTGTCGGACTGCACGTCACCGTCGTAGTTCTTGCACGCCCAGACGTAGCCGCCCTCCCACTTCAGGGCCGCCGCGACCATGTCGTCGATCAGGCGGTGCTCGTAGGTCAGGCCCGCCGCGTCGAACTGAGCCTTGAACTCCTCCTCGAACACCTTCTGGAAGATGTCCTTGAACGCACCGTCGTACGCCTTGAGGATGGTGTTCTTGGTCGACATGTACACCGGGTAGTTGCGCTGCAACCCGTACGAGAACGAGGCGCGCGCGAAGTCCTCGATGGACTTGTTGAAGTTGTACATGCCCATGGCCACGCCGCCGTCGGCGCCGTAGTTGGCCACCACGTGCTTGATCGGCTCGGAGCCGTCCTCGGGCGTGAACGTGATGGTCAGCTCGCCCGCGCCGGGGACCTTGAAGTTGGTCGCCTTGTACTGGTCGCCGTGGGCGTGACGGCCGATGATGATCGGCTTGGTCCAGCCCGGCACCAGGCGCGGGATGTTGGAGATGATGATCGGCTCGCGGAACACCACGCCGCCGAGGATGTTGCGGATCGTGCCGTTCGGCGAGACCCACATCTTCTTCAGGCCGAACTCCTCGACCCGCGCCTCGTCCGGCGTGATGGTGGCGCACTTGACGCCGACGCCGTGCTTCTTGATGGCGTGCGCGGAGTCGATGGTGACCTGGTCGTCGGTGGCGTCCCGGTGCTCGATGCCCAGGTCGTAGTACTCGAGGTTGACGTCCAGGTACGGGTGGATCAGCTTGTCCTTGATGAACTGCCAGATGATCCGCGTCATCTCGTCGCCGTCGAGTTCGACGACGGTCCCCTGAACCTTGATCTTGCCCATACTCAGGGCGCTCCTCTCGCGACAATGCAAGCAAGACAAGCGTACTGCTATGTCGGGTTGCTTGCGTCCACCTCGGCGGAAAAAGGGAACGGCGTCACACCTGCGGGACGTCGCGACCGCCGGTGGCACGTGTTGGTCTCGGCCCCAATACAACCAGCCGCACCGCCCGACCGCCGCACGGGGACGACCGGCGGCGACACTCGAACACGCGTTCGCGCGTTACGCCGCCGGAGGCGTTCGTCCGGCTAACCTCGCACCCGTACGAGTGATCAAGGGGGCAGCGTTGTCGACGGGTCCGACCCACGCCATGAGCGGTCTGCTGGCCTGGGCCGCGGTGACCGCGATAGCGGAGAACCACCCCATCGGCCACCTCGCGCCGCAGAGCTGGGCGGTCGGCGCGGTGCTCGCCACCGGCGCCGCCCTCCTGCCCGACCTCGACCACCCGTCGTCGACGATCTCGCGCACGTTCGGGCCGGTCAGCGCGGGTGCGTCGGCGCTGATCAACACGGTGAGCTCGTTCGTCTACCGCACGACGCGCACCCGCAAGGACTCCAACCGCGACGGCGGGCACCGCGGCCTCACGCACACGCTGGTGTTCGCGCTGGCCGCCGCCCTGGGCACGACGGCGGTGGTGCAGCAGTCGCAGAAGTGGGCGCTGCCGGCGCTGATGTTCGTGTTCGCGGGCCTGGCCGTGCGCGGGATCATGAACGACTGGTGCCCGCAGAAGGACGCCCTGCTCATCACGGGCGTCTCGGCCGCCATCACCGTCGCCTGCGTGGCCTGGACCGCGCAGACGCCGGCCAGCGCGGCGGCGTGCGGCGTGGCCGTCGGCATCGGCTGCGTGGCCCACTACCTCGGCGACGCGATCACCGAGCAGGGCTGCCCGATCCTGTGGCCGATCCCGCTGATGGGCAAGACGTGGTTCCCCGTCGCGCCGCCGAAGATCATGCGGATGAAGACCGGCGGCACGGTCGAGATGGCGATCGTCGGTCCGATCATCACGGTCCTGAGCGTCTGGCTGTCCGCCGCCGCGCTCCAGCGGGTCGGCGCGCTCCCGTTCCTCGAAACCTTCGACCTGTGGCCCATCTGAAATTCCGATACCGGCCATTCGGCGGCTACCACATCATCACCCGATCGGACTAGCCTCCACGAATTCCCGTCCCGCGCCGACCCCGCGCCGAGGAGGACTTCGTGCCCCACCCCCAGCACGACAACGTTGTCGAGCCGACCGGATGACGACCTGGCTCGGCCTGAACGCCGGTCACGAGGACCGGTCGACAGCGGACACCGCCGCCGTGTCGCTGTACGAGTCGTTGCTGTTCCACGCGCAGCTCGTGTGCGTGCACGAGGTGGAAGGACGGCACGCGATCTCGTTCCGGCTCACCGAGGGGCCGACGGACAACACCCTGTCGACGCTGATCGAGCGCGGTTACGGCGTCGCGGTGCACAACAGTTCCCTGCAACGGCTGGCCGGGCCGGAGTCGCTCACCCGCGGCGCGCTGCGGGCCGCGCTGGCCCACCGCGACCGGCGGGAGGGGCGGGCGCTGCGGTTCCCCGGCCAGCGCACGCTGCGCGGTCGTTACGGCGTCTCGGACATCCTCGCGTTCAGCGCGATCGAGGAGGTCCTGCCGCACGGGGTGAAGAGCGTGGACGCGCGCGGTGACCTGCAACCGGTGTTCGTCAACGGTCGGCTGGTGCTGGACTGCGGTTGACCTGGTGGTTCCGCAGTTCCGTGATCCGCGGTCCGGGGTCCGTGGTTCCGGGGTCGCGGGTGTCGGGTGTGGCGGTGGTCAGCCTGGGTGCGCGCCCACGGTGTCCTTGATCTGCGCGCCCAGGTCCTCGGCGCTGCGCGCGCAGTGGGCGCAGCAGAAGAACCGGCCCTGCACCTCGACGCCGTGCCCGAGGATGCGGCAGTCGCAGTGCTCGCAGCGCGGGGCGAGGCGCTGGATCGCGCACTCGAAGCTGTCGAAGGTGTGCACGCCACCGCCGACGGTGCGGACCTCGAAGGCCATCCAGTAGTCGTTGCCGCAGACGTCGCAAGTCGCCATGGCCGAAGGGTGCGCCGGTCGGCACGACGCGGCAACTCGACCCCACCCATCGGGGTCGCGCGCCTGAAACCGCACCCACCGGGGCGCCGAGCGGACCAGGCCGGACTCGAACCGGCGTCCTCCCTCCCGGGGGAGGGCGCGTCAACCACTGCGCTACATGGTCCCGAGCCGGGCCGGATTCGAACCGGCGTCCTCCCTCCGAGCAGGAGGGCGCGACAACCACTGCGCTACCGGGCTCCAGCCCAACAGTAACCATGACCACGGTCCCGGTGACAGGGCCGCTAAGGTCTGCCGCGTGCGCGGGGTCGACTACTACGAACTCCTCGGGGTCGGTCGCTACGCGTCCGAGGCGGAGATCAAGTCCGCTTACCGCTCCCTGGCCAAGGTCATGCACCCGGACGCGGGCGGCTCCTCCGGCACCTTCCGGATGCTGCAAGAGGCATATGACACCCTGCGCGACCCGGCTCGTCGGCGTGACTACGACCGGGGGTGGACGTTCACCCGTCCGGGCGCACGGCCGACGACGCCGACCCGCCCGCCGCGCTCCGGCCGGACCGGTCGGTTGCGCAACTTCGGGGACGATCCCGACTTCGTACCTCCGAAGCCCGTGGTGGACCTGGGCGACCTCGCGTGGTGGCACCTGGTCGACGTGGGTCAGCGGGTCCGGTACGTGCCGGCCGCCGGACCGGGCCACGCCCCCGCGCTGGTCGCGCTGTGCGGGTGGTTCTTCCTCCTGCTGCCCGTGGTCGTGCTCGACTTCTCGCCGCTGGCGTTGGGAGTCTGGCTGGTCCTGGTGGCCGCCGCGGCGGCGGCCGCGTTCCGGTTGGTGCGGCGGTACCTAATCGCGATCCGGGCCGACCGGGCGTTCACGCTGGACCACGACACCGGCGTCGTGCACGGGACCACCGACGACCGGGTGTGCGAGCAGCTCACCGCCGAGCTGCTCAGCCGGTACCTGACCCGGCTGCCCGGCGTGCGGATCTTCCACGGCCTGGCCTGGCCCGGCTCGGTGTTCGCGGACGTCGACCACGCCGTGCTGTGCGGGCGGAGGCTGGTGCTGATCGAGTCGAAGTCCTGGCTGCCCGGCCACTACGAGGCCGAGGACGACGGCACGGTGTGGCGCAACGGCCACCCGTTCCGGGGCGGCGGCATGAGGATGCCGCGCAGCCTCGCGGTGTACCGGAAGCTGCTGCCGTGGCTGGACATCCGGACCGCGCTGCTGGTGTACCCGAGCCGGGACGGCGTGGTGACCACCGAGGAACCGGCGGACGCCATCGTGCCGCCGATGACGCCCGCCCAGTTCGTCGAGGAGGTCGGTGACTGGCTGGCCGAGGACCCGGCCACGGTGGACCGGGAGGCGCTGCGCCTGCTGATCGGCCAGGTCGTGCCGATCGTGCGGACCCAGGGCCCCTAGCACTCGTACTACTGCTGGTAGACGCCCATCTCCCAGAGCGAGTAGCCGTACGGCGTGGCGCGTTGGAAGGCGTACAGCTTCACGTAGCGCGCGCTCGTGTTCAGCGTGATCTCGTCCGTGCCGCCGTCGGCCGCGTAGTTCTCGTGGACGGTGGTCCACGTCGTGCCGTCCGTGGACACCTGCACCTGGTACTGCCGGGCGTACGCGGCCTCCCAGTCGAGCCGGACGCGCCTGATCGGCACGGTCGCGCCGAGGTCGACCCACAGCGAGTGCAGGTCGGTGAACGCGCTGCTCCACCGGGTGCCCGGGTCGCCGTCGAAGGCGTGGGCCGCCGGGTGGGCGGCGCTCTCGGTCGCGGTGGACCAGGCGGGGCGGTTCAGGGCGAGGTTGCCGCCACCACCGGTGAGCCCACCCTGGTTGACCACTCGCGGGGACGAGTAGGTGGCGCGGACGGCGCTGTCGGGGTTGAGCTGCTTGTCGTCGAAGTACTCCGGCCACGCCATGAAGTACGTCCACCCGGGCTGGGACGCCAGTTCGGCGGGCGAGGGCACCCGGCCGACCTCGGCCAGCGCCAGCGGCTTGCCCTGGGCCAGGTTCCTCAGGGTGTCGTAGTAGGTCGCGGAGGGCCAGAAGCTGTTCCACGCGTCGAGGGACACGACGTCGGCGTACGCCGAGCCCGGGTAGTAGTCCGCGATGCCGGCGGGGTCGAGGTCCTTGACGTTCCACACCCACGCCATGCCGGTCAGGCCGCGGGCTCCGACCAGGTGGTCGTGGGTGAGCTGGTAGAGCCGGCGGCTGCCGTTCGCGCCCGGCCGTCCGCCCCACCACGACCAGCCGTCGTTCATCTCGTGCAGCGGTCGGAACAGCGGCTGCACGCCGGCGTCCAGCAGCTGCCGCAGGAACGGGACGGCCTCGTCGAGCCGGGCCTTCCAGGCGTTGTTGAGCGCGGTGCCGTCGGTGATCAGCTGGGACCACTGGGCGTCGGTGAGGTCGTCGTTGACGCCCGCGTCCCAGCCGCAGGTGGCCGGTCTGGTGGGCGGGCAGACGTGCCAGGTCAGCGCGACGAGCGAGCCGTTGCGCCACTCGGTCGCGGCCTGGTCGATCATCGTCTGCCGGTGCGCGACGTCGTCCTGGGCGAAGAGGAAGTCACCGCCCCAGAGGCCGGGGTAGACACCGGTGATGTCGTGGACCTTGGCGGTGTGGCGGGCGGGGTCGGAGTTCGGCTCCTTGTTGTGCATGCCGGTCACCGTGCGGGTGCCGGTGATGCGCTTCAGGTAGTCGACGACGGGCACGGGTGGCGGGGCCGCCTGGGCGGTCGGCGGTGTGGTCCGGGTGGTGGGGCGTGCGGCTTGGGCGGTGAGGGGTGCGGTGTGGGCGGTGAGGGGTGCGGCTTGGGCGGTGGGTGCGGCTTGGGCCGGTGGCATGGGGGTCGCCAGCAGTAGGACTACCAGCGTCATCGCTGTTCGCACTGCGTCCTGCCTCTCGGAAGGCGGCGGCCTTCGAAGGACGGGCGGCGGATCTCGGACGTTACCGATTAACCGGTTAAGGAGTCAACCGATTGGCTCCTGCCGGTGCGGCTGCCGGCGGGCTACGTTCTGCGGACCACGGGAGGAGCCGGGCTGATGAAGATCGACGTTTTCAACGAGGTCCAGGACCCACGCCCGTGGCAGGAGGGGCACCAGAACGCGCGGATCAGGGAGACGTTGGAGCAGGCCAAGCTCGCGGACGAGCTCGGCTACGGCTGCTGGTGGCAGGTCGAGCACCACGGTGCCGACGAGTTCAGCCTGTCGTCCGCGCCGGAGCTGATGCTGGCGGCGATCTCGCAGCAGACGTCGAGGATCAGGCTCGGCCACTCCGCGGTCCTCGCGCCGGCGAAGTTCAACCACCCGATCAGGGCAGCCGAACGTGCCGCGATGCTCGACCACCTCAGCGGCGGCAGGCTGGAGTTCGGCCTCACCAGGTCGACCGCGCCGGAGTGGCGGCTGTTCGGCATCGACCCGGCGGACGCGCGCCGGCAGACGCAGCAGGCGTTCGAGATGATCCCCCGGATGTGGACGTCGGACCGGTTCTCGCACTCCAGCGAGGACTTCGAGATCAACGACGTGCCGATCGTGCCCAAGCCGCTGCAGCAGCCCCACCCGCCGCTCTGGCAGGCCGCGGCGAGCCCGGCGTCGTTCGAGGAGGCGGGTCGTCGGGGCGTGGGCGTGCTCGGGACGACCATCTGGGAGTCCGTGGAACGCGTGCGCCGGATGATCGCGCTGTACCGCGAGGCGGCGCAGGCGTGCACGGACCCGGTCGGCTCGTACGTCAACAACCAGGTCGCGTTCTTCACGTTCGTGCACTGCGCGGAGACCGACGAGCAGGCGGTCCGCGACGGTGCGGTGGCGGCGGCGGCCTGGTACACGGTCAAGGCGCTGACGTTCTTCGAGGCCGCGGACCAGTTCGTGGAGACGGTGCGGCACCAGCAGGAACTGATGGACGACCCGTCGGGCGGCGGCCTGACCGGCGACTTCCTGCGGGCGGAGGCCGAGGCGTTCACCGGCCCGAACCGGGCCCAACTCGTCATCGGCCGGGTGCTGCAGGGTGACGACGTGGCCCCGGAGGAGATCTTCGAGGCGCTGAACGAGCAGGACTCCCTGATCGTGGGCAGCCCGGAGACGTGCCGGAAGAAGCTGCGCGTCTACGCGGACCTGGGCATCGACCGCCTGATGACCTTCCACCAGGTGGGCAGCCTGAAGCACGCGGACGTGATGAAGAGCCTGCGCCTGATCGGTGACCTGATCCCCGAGTTCGAGGGGTGAGGTCGCGGGGCGGGGTGCGAGGATGGCGCCATGCCGAAGAAGCTGCGCCTGACCGGTGACCCGGCCGCCGACAAGCTGCTCAGCGAAGATCCGTTCGCGCTGCTCACGGGCCTCCTGCTGGACCAGCAGTTCCCCATGGAGCACGCCTTCGCCGGCCCTCGGAAGATCGCGGACCGGATGGACGGGTTCAGCATCACCAAGATCGCGGACAGCGACGTGGACCAGTTCGTCGAGCTGTGCGTGCAGCCGCCGGCGATCCACCGCTACGGCGCGTCGATGGCACGTCGCGTGCACGCGTTGGCGCTGCACGTGATCGAGCACTACAACGGCAAGGCGGCGAACATCTGGAAGTCCGGCAAGCCGGACGGCAAGGAGGTGTTCCGCCGGGTCAAGGCGTTGCCCGGGTTCGGTGACCAGAAGGCGCGCATCTTCGTCGCCCTGCTCGGCAAGCAGCTCGGCGTGACGCCGGAGGGCTGGCGCGAGGCGGCCGGGGCGTACGGCGAGGAGGGGTCGCGGCGGTCGATCGCGGACGTCACCAGTCCCGAGACGTTGGCCGAGGTGCGGGCGTTCAAGAAGGCGGCGAAGGCGGCCGCTGCGCAGGGGTGAGGGCTGCCGCTGTGTAGGAGTTGTAGCTGCTGCGGTGCAGGGGGTTGTGGCTGCGGCGCAGGTAGGAGACGTCGGTGTGCCGGGGTGGAGCCGCGGCGGCGAAGGGGCAGCAGGGCGGAGTCGGGTTAGAGTCCCGGCGTGCAGCTGCCGGGACTCGTGGATCTCACGCCGTTGGGCGAGGGTGGTTTCGCCACCGTCTACCGGGCCCGCCAGGTCCAGTTGAACCGCGAGGTCGCGGTGAAGATCGACAACCGGGTCCTGCGGACGGAACGCGATCGGCGGCGGTTCCTCAGGGAGGCGCACGCCGCGGCGCGGTTGTCCGGGCACCCGCACGTGGTGTCGGTGCACGACGCGAACTTCACCCCGGACGGCACGCCCTACCTGGTCATGGAGCTGTGCACGGGCGGGTCGCTGGCCGACGTCGTCCGCGGTGGCGGGCCGTTGACCGCGGAACGGGTGCGGCAGCTCGGTGTGCAGTTGGCGGACGCCCTAGCCGCCGCCCACGCGGAAGGCGTGCTGCACCGCGACATCAAGCCCGGCAACATCCTGCTGGACCGCTACGGCACGGTGAAGCTCGCGGACTTCGGGTTGGCGGCGCTGCTGGACGCCGAGGGCTCCAGCACGGTCACACGGGACGCGTTGAGCCCCAGCTACGCGCCGCCCGAGGCGTTCGCGATGGCCCAGCCGACGCCGGCCGCGGACGTCTACGCGCTCGCCGCGACCTTGTACGACCTGCTCGCGGGCCGACCGCCGCGTCCTGTGCCGTGGCCGGTCGAGTCGTTCGACCACCTGGGGGACGTGCTGCGCTCGCCGGTGTCGCCCGTGGCGGGGGTGCCGGCGGACCTGCACGCCGTGCTGGTGCGGGCGTTGGAGCCGGACGTCGCACGTCGGACGCCCGGCGCGGCGCAGTTGCGGGACGAGTTGAGCCGGGTGGTCGTGACGGCCGGGGTGGAGCGGTTGTCGGGGCCCGAGCGGTTGTCGGCGCAGGGGCGGTTGTCGGCGCAGGGGCCGGGACAGGTTTCAGGGCCGGGGCACATGTCGGGGCCGGGGCGGTTGTCAGGGCCGGGGTACGTGTCAGGGCCGGGGTACGTGGCAGGGCAGCAGCACGGCCGGCCGGCGAAGAAGCCCTGCGGGCTGGTCGTCGGCGCGGCCGTGCTGGCGGTCGTCGTGGCCGGTGGGACGTGGTGGTGGGCGACCAGCTCAACCGCGACCGGCACGCCCGGCGGGCAGGCCTCGGGGGCGACGACCGGCAAGCCGCTGCCGCCGCCCGACCTGGAGGACTGCGCGACCGGCTACTGCGTCGCCGAGCCCACCTGTTACCGGGGCATCGTGGCCGTGGGCGGCAAGGCGGCGACGGCGCGTCGGGTCGGCAACTGCTCCGAGGACCACTTCTGGGAAGCGTTCGCGGGCGGCTGGTTGTCCGGGCCCATCCCGGACGTCGACAGCGACGAGCTGGTCAAGGCCCCCGAGGTGGCCGACGTCTGCACGGCCGAGGTGATGGCGGCGAACACCCGACCGACCGTGGACACGTCGGACTGGAACTTCACCGCCGTCGGGTTCGCGGACGGCGACCGGACCTACTTCCACTGCTTGGCCAGCCCGTCGGAGGGCGGAGAGACGACCACCAGTGCGTTCGGCTCCTGAGGCGAGTCCTCAAGGGCGTGGGGGTGGGAGGTAGAAGAGGTCTGCGGCTTGAGGGCGAAGATCAGCATGACGAGGGCCATCAGGGCCAGCAACGCCGAGATCGGAGCCAGCGGCAGCAGGCCGACCCAGCTGATCACCAACCCGCCGAGCACGCCGGACAGCCCGACGCCCAGGTAGATCGCGGACGCGTTGAGCGACAGCAACAACCCGCTGTTGGCCGGCGCCAGCTCGATCAGCCAGCTCTGGATGGGCGGGTTGGCCGACCAGGTCAGCGCACCCCACACGAACAGCGCCACCGCGGCCGACACGGGGGTGACCATGGTCAGCGGCAACGTCGCCAGCACCACGGTGAAGCCGCTGAACAGCACGACGAGCAGCTTGCGCGTGTCGAAGCGGTCGGTGAGGCGACCCGCGGCCCAGTTGCCCAGCACCGAACCCAGGCCGTAGGCGACGAGCAGCACGCTGATCGCGACGCCCTCCACGCCGGCCGTCCGGGTGAGCAGGGGCGCGATGTAGTTGAACACGCTGAACACGGCGAGGCACGCGAGCACGGTCAGCCCGAGGACCATCAGGACGCGCCGGTCGGCGGCGGGCGCGAAGCGTTGGCGCAGGCCGACGACAGCGGGTGCCTCGACGCGGGGCAGCCAGAGCCGCACCGCGACGGCGGCGACTGCCGAGACGACCGCGATCAGCGCGAACACGCCCTGGTAGCCGAGCGGCCCACCGAGCAGGTTGCCCACGGGCACGCCGAGGACCAGGGAGAACGTCAACCCGCCGAACACGAGCGCGACGGCCCGGCCGCGGTGCTGCGGCGGGGTGAGCACGGTGGCGACGAGCGTCGCACCGGGCGTGTAGACGGCGGCACCGAGCGCACTGATCACCCGTGCGACGAGCAGCAGGGGGTAGTTCGGGGCGAGAGCGGCGAGCAGGTTGCCGACGGCGGAGACGCCGAGGGCGACGACGAGCAGCGTACGACGTTCCCACCGGCCGGTGAGCGCGGCGAGCAGTGGTGACGAGATCGCGTAGGCGATGGCGAACGCGGTGAGCAGCTGCCCAGCTGTGGCGTGCGAGACGTGCAGTTCCTCGCTCACGGCGGGCAGCACGCCGGAGACGATGTACCCGCTCGTGCCGATGGCGAACGCCCCGGCGGCGAGCAGGTAGGTACGGGCGGACATGAGCGCTCCCCCGGTCGGGTGGTTGTTTCAGCTAACTTCGACGGGAACCGTACTACGATCCTCATCAAAGTTCGACCGATCTCGTAGTATGGGCACCATGACCACGACGCTCGCCCACCCCACGAGGGACGAGATCCGGATAGCGGCGGTGCTACAAGCGCTGGCCGATCCGGTGCGGCTGCAGATCGTCCGCGAGCTGGCGGTGCACGAAGAGGGCATCTCGTGCGGGCTGCTGCCGCTGGGCGTGTCGGCGTCGACCCTCACGCACCACGTGCGGACGTTGCGCGAGGCGGGAGTGGTGTGGGTCCGACCGCAGGGGACGTCGCGGATCAGTTCGTTGCGCCGGGATGACCTGGACGCCCTCTACCCCGGCCTGCTGGACGGGATCCTGGCTGCGCGACGATGAGCGACTTCGGACGAGCGGATTCGGGACTAGCGGGTTCGGGACGTGCGGGTTCGGGACGTGCGGGTTCGGGACGAACGACTTCAGGAGCGACCTCAGGATGAGCGACCCGAACGACTGGGAATGGGTGCGGGTCACGGCGCAGGGGCGGGTCTACGACGACGAGCGCCCCTCGGTGAACCGGCTGGCGTGGGCGGCGGTGGCGTTGGCGGCCTCGCACGGCGGGGAGCGCAGCGGGGTGCGGCGGGCGCGGGCGGTGGCGGACCGGTTCGCGTTGCGGGCGCGGTTGGTGCGGTCGTTGGGGCCTTGGGCGGCGGATCCGGACTCGTTGGCGGCCGACGTGCTGGCCGAGGTCGGTATTCCGGATCGGCAGCAGAAGGTGGTGGCACGGGCGTTGGAGCCGGTGGTGCCGTACGTGCGTGATGAGGGGTTGCGGGAGACGGTTGGGGAGTGGGTAGCGGCGCGAGGGTGAGGTGAGGGGTGAGGTGAGGGCGGTGCGGGGCTGGCTCGATTTGACATGGGGCCCGTACGGGTACCCCAGGCAGGCCAAAGCCGGCAGGCCCGGCGGATAAAGCGCCC
>NZ_JBFAAX010000059.1:0-23314 GCF_040639995.1 Actinosynnema sp. NPDC023658
CGGGCGGGCAGGGCTGCGCTGGCCGGGCGGGCTGGGCTGAGGGGCTGGGCGGGCGGCGCGGGCGGGGCTGGGCTGGTAGCTGCGTCTGGATGGCCTGGGTTCAGGGCCTGCCGGGGCAGGGCGTGCCCGTGCGGGGCGGGGCTGGGCGGGCTGGTGGCTGCGTCCGGATGGCCGGGGTTCAGGGCGTGTGGGGGCGGGGGCTGCCGGTGCGGGCTGGTGGGTGGGGGTGGGCGGTGGGGGTCAGTGGTCGTGGGGGTCGGTGGTGGTGGGAGGCGTGGGCCGGGTTGGTTGGGTTCCTCTTCGTTTCAACCGAGTGGCGGTAACAGTGTTTCCGTACATAGTCGGCCCATGATCACCCGATCGTGTCGTCCGGTATCGCGGCCGAGGCCGGAGCCCGGGTCGGCAGCAGGGCGCGCACGGCGTCGATGGTGTCCGCCTCACCTGCGTCTTTGTCCGGCCGGTACCGCAGGACGCGGGCGAAGCGGAGGGCCACGCCGCCCGGGTAGCGCGGACTCACCTGGGCACCGTCCAGCTCGATCTCGATCACCAGCTCCGGCCGGACCATCACCGCCCAGTCGGTCTTCTCCGTCGCGATCGCCATCAGCTCCCGCGTCTGCCACGCCAGCAGCTCGTCCGTCAGCCCCTTGAACGTCTTGCCCACCATGATCGGCGGCCCGCCGTCGGGATCGCGGGCACCCAGGTGCAGGTTCGACAGCAGCCCCTTCCGCCGACCGCTGCCCCACTCCACCCCCAGCACCACCAGGTCGAGCGTGTGCACCGGCTTCACCTTCTGCCACGCCCGCCCGCGCCGGCCCGCCGCGTACACCGACTCCAGCGACTTCACCATCACGCCCTCGTGGCCGGCGGCCAGCGCCTCCTCCACCACCCGCGCCGCCTGCTCCTCCGTCGGTGACACGACCCCCGGGATGACGTGCCGCCCCGCCACCGACCGCAACGCCTCCAGCCGCACCCGCAGCGGCTCGTCCAGCAGGTCGACCCCGTCCAGGTGCAGGCAGTCGAAGAAGAACGGGCTGAGCAGCAGGTCCCGCACACCGCCCTTCCCCGCGGGCGCGACGTCGAGCAGCGCGCCGAACCGGCTCATCGTCTCCTGGAACGGCCGGGGCTTGCCGTCGTCGGTCAGCGCCAGCGTCTCGCCGTCCAGCACCACCGACGTGCACGGCAGCCCGCGCACCAGCTCCACCAGCTCCGGCACGGTCGCGGTGATCTCGCGCAACGTCCGCGTGAACACCCGCACCTCGTCACCCGACCGGTGCACCTGGATCCGCGCGCCGTCCAGCTTGTGCTCCACCACGCACGACCCCAGCTCGGCCAACGCCCCGGGCAGCGACTCGGCGGGCGACGCCAGCATCGGCCGCACCGGCCGACCCACCTCGAGCCGGAACGCGGCCAGGGCCTCCTCACCGCCGCTCATCGCCGCCACCGCCGTCCCGGGCAGCGACCCGGACAGCATGAACGCCCGCCGCACCACCTCGCCGGGCACCTCGGACGCCCGCGCGATCGCGTCCAACATCACCCCTTCGAGGGCACCTTGACGCAGTTCACCGGTCAGCAGCCGCCGCAGGAAGTCCTGCTCGGCCTCGGTGGCCCGGCCGAACAGCGAGGCCAGCGCCTCCGCCCGCCGCGCCGCCGAACCCCGGCCGCCGATCGACGCGAACTCCCCCAGGGCGGCGTCCACGTCGGACACCGTGAGCGACGGCTCCGGCGCCGGGGGAACGGCCAGGTCGAACACGGTGCGCCAGCCCGCGCCGATGCGCCCCTGACTGGGGACGCCGACGAGGAACGACACGACGGCGGGCGTGCTCATCCGGCGCACCAGCTCGGCCAGGGCGGCGACCTTGGCCAGGCGGGAGCGCGTCGCCGCCACCGCGGCGGACGTCTCGACGACTTCGGTGAACAGCACGCCGACCATGGTGCACCCGATCACCGACAAAAACCGGTCAGGCCGCCGCGCGCAGCTCCCGGACGGCCTCCCGCAGCCGGTCCGGCGTCATCGCCGCGTACCCGAGGACCAGCCCGGGGAACGTCGGCGTCCGCGCGTAGTTCGCCAACGCTGGCGCGTTCACCCCGCGCCGGGCCAACCGGTCCTGCAACGCCACGTCGTCCGTCCCCTCCGGCAGCCGCACGACCACGTGCAGCCCGGCCGCCACCCCGATCGGCTCCCAGTCCGGCAGCGCGGTCCGCAGCTCGTCCAGCAGCGCGTCCCGCCGGGCCCGGTAGAGCTGGCGCGTCCGCCGCAGGTGCCGGTCGTACCCGCCGGTGCGCAGGAGCTGCGCGAACGCCGCCTGGTGCAACGTCCCGGTGCCCAGGTCGTCCAACCTCTTCCGGGCCACGACGACGTCCAGCAGCGCGGGCGGCAGCACCTGCCACCCCAATCGCAGCGCGGGCGCGAGGACCTTGCTCGCGCTGCCCTGGTACACCACGCGCGTCGGGTCGAGCGCCTGCATCGCGCCCATCGCCGGCCGGTCGTAACGGTGTTCGGCGTCGTAGTCGTCCTCCACCACCACGCCGTCGCACGCGCGCGCCCACGCCAGCAGCGCGCGCCGGCGTTCCGGGTGCAGCACGACGCCCAGGGGGAACTGGTGCGCTGCCGTGACGAGCACCGCACGACAGTCCGTTGTGGACAAGAGGTCGACGCGGAGTCCGTTGTCGTCCACCGGGATCCGGCGGACGGTCAGCCCGTGCGACGCCAGGATCTCCGCGCCGCCGAAGTGGCTCGGCTCCTCGACCGCCACGCTGCGGTGACCGGCGGCGTGCAGGACCCGGCCCATCAACGAGATGCCCTCCGCCGCGCCGTTGGTGACGACCACTTCGGACGGTCGTGCGGCGACCGCGCGCACCCGGCCCAGGTAGTCCGCGAGCTCACGGCGCAACGGGCCGAAACCGGCCGGGTCGGGGTAGCCGAGGTCGTCGGTCGACAGGTCCGCCAACGCCGACTTCTGCGCGTGCAGCCACTCGTCGCGGGGGAAGGCGCTCAACGCGGGCACGCCGGGCTTCAGGTCGTAGCGGAACCTCGGCGCGGGCTCCGGTTCGGCGGCGGTCGCGCCGGGCCACGTGCAGGCGGCCGTCACGGTGGTGCCCGAGCCGCGGCGCGCGCTCAGGTAGCCCTCACCGATGAGCTGCGCGTACGCGGACGTGACCGTGCCGCGGGCGACGCCGAGCTGGGCGGCCAGGTCGCGGCTGGACGGCAGGCGCGTGCCCGGCGAGAGCCGCCCGTCCCGCACCGCGCGGCGCAGCTCGGACTCCACCGCGCGCCGGCCGTTCGTGGCGGGGAGGAGGAGTTCGCGGTAAGTGGTCCAGTTGGCAGGCATCGAAGTGGAGCTTAATCCTGGACCACTGGTCGACGAGAGTCCTGGACATGAGAAACGGCAGAACGGCCATCGCGGCGGGTGCGATGTCGTCGGTGATCGTGGGTGCGTCGGTGCCGGTGACCGGCATGTTGCAGGCGTACCCGCTGCTCACGGGCCAGGCGATGCGGTACGCGCTGGGCGGGGTGGCGTTGTTCGGGTGGATCTTCCTGCGGGGCGGGCGGCTGCCGCTGCCGGGGCGGCGGGACTGGCCGGCGCTGGTGGCGCTGGTGACGACCGGAATGCTCGGGTTCAACGCGTGCGTGCTGTACGCGCAGCGGTACGCCGAGCCGGGGTTCGTCGCGGCCGTGCTGGGGGCGAGCCCGCTGGTGCTGGCGCTGGTCGCGCCGCTGGTGGCGGGGCGGAAGCCGGCCGTCGCGGCGGTGGTGGGCGCGGTGGCCGTGGTCGGCGGGGTGGTGGTGCTGTCCGGCGGCGGGTCGTGGCACGGGCCGGGGCTGGTGCTGGCGTTGCTGACGATGGCCGGTGAGGCGTCGTTCACGCTGTTCGCGGTGGGTGTGGTGCGGCGGATGGGCGGGCTGGCGGTGGCGACGTGGTGCTGCGTGATCGCGGCGGTGGCCGGTGCGGCGCTGGGGACGGTGTTCGGCGGGTGGCAGGTGCCCACGGTGCGGGAGGGTGCGGCGCTGGTGGCGTTGGGCGTCGTGCTGACCGCGGTGGCGTTCGGGCTCTGGTACTTCGCGGTGGCGCAGCTGGGCGCGGACCGGGCCGGGGTGTTGATCGGGCTGATGCCGGTGGCCGGGCTGGTGGCGTCCGTGGCGCTGGGGGCGCAGGCGTTGACGTCGGTGGCGCTGGCCGGGGCGGTCGCCGTGGCCGTCGGGTGCGTGGTGGGACTGCGGGGACGGGCGGCCGACGTCGACCACCCGTCCCGGGTCGGGGAGAACGCCCGG
Organism: Actinosynnema sp. NPDC023658; assembly: GCF_040639995.1. Taxonomy (NCBI): domain Bacteria; kingdom Bacillati; phylum Actinomycetota; class Actinomycetes; order Pseudonocardiales; family Pseudonocardiaceae; genus Actinosynnema; species Actinosynnema sp. NPDC023658. The sequence continues at coordinate 4,271 of NZ_JBFAAX010000059.1, forward strand.
CTCGCGCGTTCCGAGTGTTGAACTCGGGTGTCGTGAACGTAGGACTCTCGCGACGTGAACGTAGGACTCTCGCGTTCTGGAGGTAGGACACGCGCGGTCTGGAGGTAGGACACGCGGGGGAGGGAGGGGATTAGGGGGTGCCGGTGGCCATGCGGAGGACGTCGAGGGCTTGGTCCAGTTCGGCTTCGGTGAGCTTGGCGGGGACGTGGCCGCGTTCCAGGACGACCTCGCGGATGGTCTTGCGCTCGCGGAGGGACTGCTTGGCGATCGAGGCGGCCTCCTCGTAGCCCAGGTAGCGGTTGAGGGGGGTCACGATGGACGGCGACGACTCGGCGTACTCGCGCATCCGCTCGACCTGCGGTTCGGTCCCGGTCAGCACCTTGTCGGCCAGCAGCCGGGCCACCGCCGCCAGCAGGCGGGACGACTCCAGGACGTTGCGGGCGATCACGGGCAGCATCACGTTCAGCTGGAAGTTGCCCTGCGACCCGGCGAACGCCACCGCGGCGTCGTTGCCGATCACCTGCGCGACCACCATCATCGTGGCCTCGGGGATCACCGGGTTCACCTTGCCCGGCATGATCGACGAGCCCGGCTGGAGATCCGGCAGCGCCAGCTCACCCAGCCCCGTCCTCGGGCCGGAACCCAGCCAGCGCAGGTCGTTCGCGATCTTGTAGAGGCCCACGGCGGTGGCGCGGAGCTGCCCGGACACCTCCACCACCCCGTCCTGCGTGGCCTGCGCCTCGAAGTGGTCGCGCGCCTCGGTCAGCGGCAGCCCGGTCACCGCGGCCAGCTCCGCCGACACCGCCGCGCCGAACCCGGCCGGCGCGTTCAGCCCGCTGCCCACGGCCGTGCCGCCGATCGGCAGCTCCGCCAGCCGGGGCAACGACGACGTCAGCCGCTCCACCCCGTACCGGACCTGGGTCGCCCACGCGCCGACCTCCTGGCCCAGGGTGATCGGCACGGCGTCCATCAGGTGCGTCCGACCGGACTTCACCAGGGACGTCCAATCGGCGGCACGGGCGTCCAGCACCGACGCCAGGTGCTCCAGGGCCGGGATGACGTCCCGCGCGACGGCCTCCGTCGCCGCGACCCGCAGCGTCGTCGGGAACGTGTCGTTGGACGACTGCGACGCGTTGACGTGGTCGTTCGGGTGCACCTCGCGACCCAGGGCGCGGGTCGCCAGGGTGGCGATGACCTCGTTGGCGTTCATGTTCGACGACGTGCCGGACCCGGTCTGGAACACGTCCACCGGGAAGTGCGCGTCGTGCTCGCCCGCCGCGACCGAGTCGGCCGCCGCGGCGATGGCCGCCGCGACTTCGGGTTCCAGCACCCCCAGCCGCTCGTTCACCCGGGCCGCCGCGGCCTTGAGCAGGCCGAGCGCGCGGATCTGGGCGCGCTCCAGGCCACGACCGGAGATCGGGAAGTTCTCCACCGCGCGCTGCGTCTGCGCACGCCACAACGCGTCCACCGGCACCCTGACCTCGCCCATGGTGTCGTGCTCGACGCGGTACTCCTGTTCACCCATGCACCCGAGTCTGGCCCGGCCACCCGCGGTGGGCACATCAGGAGTGGGAAGAGTGGCGCCGGACACCCTATGGTCGAGGGATGGAGCTTGAGGTCGACCTGCTGATCGTCGGTGCGGGCCCCACGGGGCTGTTCGCGGCGTACTACGCGGGGTTCCGGGACCTGTCGGTCGCGCTGGTCGACGCGCTGCCCGAGGCGGGCGGCCAGATCACCGCGATGTACCCGGAGAAGATGATCTTCGACGTGGCCGGGTTCCCGGCGGTGCGCGGGCGCGAGCTGGTGAGCGCGCTCGTGCAGCAGGCCGACCAGTGGAAGCCGACCTACCTGCTGGGCAAGCAGGCGCGCACGCTGTCCGAAGTGGACGGTCGGCTGGAGGTCGGGCTGGCCGACGGCGGCGTGGTGCGCGCGGGCGCGGTGCTGATCACGGCGGGCATCGGTGAGTTCCGGCCGCGCCCGCTGCCCGCCGGTGACGGCTGGCTCGACCGCGGCATGGTCCACTTCGTGCCCAAGCTCAACGTGCACACCGGTCAGGACGTGGTGGTCGTCGGCGGCGGCGACTCGGCGTTCGACTGGGCGCTCGCGCTGCACCCGATCGCGGCCAGCGTGACCGTCGTGCACCGCCGTGCGACGTTCCGCGCCCACCCGCCGACCGTGCGGCAGGTCCGCGACCTCGGCGTGGAGATCATCACCGACGCCGAGGTGCTCGCGCTGCGCGGCGACCCGGACCTGACCGAGGTGGAGCTGGCCGTGAAGGGCGGCGACCGCAAGGTGCTGCCTGCGCAGGCCGTCGTCGCGGCGCTGGGCTTCACCGCCGACCTCGGGCCGATCGAGTCGTGGGGCCTGGAGCTGGACCACCGCGCGGTGGTCGTCGACACCACCATGCGCACCGCCCGGGACCGCGTCTACGCGGCGGGCGACGTCGCCCAGTACCCCGGCAAGGTGAAGCTGATCGCCACCGGGTTCGGCGAGGCGGCCACCGCGGTCAACAACATCGCCGTGCTGCTCAACCCGGACGCCCACCTGTTCCCCGGCCACTCCAGCAACGCGGGCTGATCCTCAGGTGTGACGGGGCCTGCTCCTGCGTGGCAGGACCGAGGCCCCCGCCCCGGGAGGGGAAGGGGCCTCGGAGGAGGGTTTTACGCCACTACCTGGACCTGCTCACCCGGGAACAGGTTGTCGTAGAACACCAACGACTCCTGCGGGCCCAGGTGGACGCAGCCGTGCGACTGGACGTTCGGGTCACCCTGGTGGAACGCGATGCCGTCCGCCGTGAAGTACACGGCGTTGGGCATCGGGCCGTTGTAGGGGACGCTCCAGTCGTCCTTCACCTTGCGCAGCACCGGGTAGGTGCCGACCGGGGTCTCGTAGCCCGGTTTCCCGTGGGACACCGGGACGGGACCGTAGCTGGCGCTCCCGTTGTAGATCAGCCACGCCTGGTTCGTGGACAGCTGCACGCACGCGCCGTTCTGCACGGAGCACGGCGTGCCGGTCGCAGCGGAGGCGGGGGTCGCGAGGCCGAAGGTCAGGGCCGCCGCGGCTATCGCCGTCGTGCCGAGCATCTTCCTCATCGCTATCACTCCTCACCCGATCGATTACCCGGAGTCGGAGCGGCTCAACCGTGCGTCACGCGACGACCTGGACCATGTCGCCCACCCGGAGGGTTTGGAAGTACTTCGCCGCCGCTTCGCGTGACAGGTGGATGCAGCCGTGCGACTCGACGCTGAGGCTGCCCTCGTGGAACGCGATGCCGTTGCCGACGAAGTAGGTGGAGTACGGCATCTCGGCGTTCTGGAAGTCGCGGCTGTGGTCGAGCTCGACCTTCCACAGCACCGGGAAGTTGCCGACGGGCGTCTCGTAGCCGGGCCGGCCGGACGTGGTCGGCACCGGGCCGTAGCTGATCCGACCGCCGCTGATCAGCCACGACTCGTTGGTCGACAGCCGCACGCACGCGCCGGCGGTGATGTCGCACGGCGTGCCCGGCACGGTCATGGGCGGGGGCGGCGGCGCGGGCTGCGGCTCCGGCGTCTTCGTGGTCTCGGGGACCGGCGACGGCGACGGCGAGGGTGACGCCGAGAGTGAAGGCGAAGGCGAAGGCGACGAGGGGAACGTTGAGGACGGCGCAGGAGAAGCCGCGGAGGAAGCGGAAGGAGAAGCCGCGGAGGAAGCGGAAGGAGAAGCCGCCGGACCGGCCGCCTCCGACGTGCCGCAAGCCGTTGCCAGGAAACCGAAAGCGACCGCCGCCAGAACTGCTCTGCGCATGACGCGCACCCCCCAGGGATCGTGCTTCGTGTACGACCCTGGAGACGCCGCCGTGAGCCGCTCGGTTGTCGGCCCGCTCATAACGAATCGGCAAGGGCCGCCCCACCCGGAGGAGGGACGGCCCTTGGAACACGCGACGCGTGGCCGAGCGGTCGTGCTAGACCGCGCCCGCGTACTGGCTGATCCACGAGCGGAACGCCGGCACGTCCACGTAGATCGACGGCGCGGTGGCGCAGGTGGAGCTGTTGTTGCCCGCGCGGCTGGTGGCGCCGATCAGCTGCCACACACCGTTCACCGACTTGATCTGCGGACCACCCGAGTCGCCGTAGCAGGCGCCCGCGTTGCCGTTGGGGTTGTTCGTGCAGATCTCGTAGGCGCCGTAGATGCCCAGGCAGCTGCTGTCCGACACGATCGACGTGTTGAGCTCCTGGAGGGTCACCGGTGCGCCGCAACCGCCGGCCGGGGCGCAGGTCTGGCCCCACCCGATGATGCGGGTGGCCGTGCCGACCGCACCGGACGACGCCGCCACCGCGATCGGCGCCTGGCTCACCGAGGTGGCCAGCCGGATCAGCGCGATGTCGTACGACGGGTTGGTGACGATCTGCGCGCCGGACGCGACCGTGCCGCCGCTGGTGCGGTTGGTCGTGCCGATGCGGGCCCGGATCGAGGACGCCGAACGGCCTTGCACGCAGTGCTTGGCCGTGACGACCCAGTTGGCCTTGATCAGCGAGCCGCCGCAGAAGTGGCTGCCCGAGGTGCTCTGCAGGGACACCATGAACGAGTAGGTCTGCGTGGCGTTGCCGCCGCCGACGATGAACGGGGTGACGCCGCCGTCAGCCGCCGGGGCCGCCGCCGCCCCGGCCGCCGTGGCGAGGGCCGCTCCGACCGCCACCGCGAAGGCGGTGAACAGGGTACGAACCTTCATCACTTCCTCTCCGTCCCCGGCGCAGGGTGCTCGGGGACGGAACGGAAACTAGGGATGGACGCCGCGTGATCACCACAGCCGATCGGCCGGTAACGCACGGTTCACAGTTGACAGCGCCGCGTAGGGCTACGGCAGCGGCGGGAGGGCGTCCTCGGCGCTCGGCGGGATGTCGAAGTCCACCGACGAGTACTCGCGCAGCTTCGTGAGCCGGTGGAAACCGTCGATCATCCGCACCGTGCCCGACTTGGACCGCATCACGATCGACTGGGTCGTGCAGCCGCCCGCCCGGTAGTGCACGCCGCGCACCAGGTCGCCGTCGGTGACGCCGGTGGCGCAGAAGAACACGTTGTCGCCGCGCACCAGGTCGTCGGTCAGCAGCACGCGGTCGAGGTCGTGGCCCGCGTCCAGCGCCTTCTGCCGCTCCTCGTCGTCCTTGGGCCACAGCTTCGCCTGGATCGACCCGCCCATGCACTTGAGCGCCGCCGCCGCGATGATCCCCTCCGGCGTGCCGCCGATGCCGACCAGCAGGTCGATGCCGGTGTTGGGCCGGGCCGCCGAGATCGCGCCCGCCACGTCGCCGTCGGAGATGAAGTGGATGCGGGCGCCCGCCTCGCGCACCTCCCGCACCAGCGACTCGTGCCGCGGCCGGTCCAGGATGCACACCGTCACGTCGGACACGTCGCTGTGCTTGGCCTTCGCCACCCGGCGGATGTTCTCCGCGATCGGCGCGGTGATGTCCAGGACGTCGGCCGCCTCCGGCCCGGTCGCCAGCTTCTCCATGTAGAACACGGCGGACGGGTCGAACATCGCGCCCCGCTCGGCCACCGCGAGCACCGCCAGCGCGTTCGGCATGCCCTTGGCCATCAGCGTCGTGCCGTCGATCGGGTCGACCGCGACGTCGCACTCCGGGCCGTTGCCGTCACCGACCTCCTCGCCGTTGAACAGCATGGGCGCCTCGTCCTTCTCGCCCTCACCGATCACCACGACCCCGCGCATGGACACGGTGCCGATCAGCTTGCGCATGGCGTCCACCGCCGCGCCGTCGCCGCCGTTCTTGTCGCCGCGACCCACCCAGCGCCCGGCGGCCATCGCGGCGGCCTCGGTCACCCGGACCAGCTCCAGCGCGAGGTTGCGGTCGGGCGCCTCCCGCCGACGCTCGGACGCGCTGCTGCCTGTGACCATGACGTTCCTCCTGGGACTGCGACTACCGGCCGGTAGACCAATCCTCGCACGTCATCACGCCTCGGCCACGTCCTCTTCGGTCACACTGAGTGCTTGATCGATCCGTTCGCGGGCACCCGCGAGCTGCCGTTCGCAGATCTTCGCCAGGGCCTCGCCGCGCTCCCACAGCGCCAGCGACTCCTCCAACGACAGCCCGCCGGCCTCCAGCCTGCGGACCACCTCCACCAACTCGTCCCTGGCCTGCTCGTAGCCCGGCTCGCTCACGTGGACAACTTCCCCAATCGGTTCTGGACGTGCACCACGACGGTCGCCACCGCCTGGTCGTAGCCGATGAACGCCTCGGCGAACTCGGCGCCGTCACCCTCCCGCACCGCGTCGTCGATGCGGTGCTCGGCGTCCGCGACGCGCCTGCGGTGCACCGAGCCGTGGCCCAACCACCACCGCATCCCGGCGTAGCCGCAGGTCGCCTCGGACAGGTCGTGCAGCCGGTTGATCAACGCCTGCCGGCCCGACGTGCAGCCGGCGACCAGCGACAACCAGCAGTCGGCGGCGGCCTGGTCGGCCGACTCGGCGCGGGTGCGCACGGCGACGGCGCCCTCGTCGTCGGAGTCACCCGCGGCGGCCACCGTCAAGGGCAGGAACGTGGGCTCACGTGCCGGATTCGGCACCACCGCCTCCTTCTTGGGCCTCGTCGACGTCACCGCCGGCGGTGGGCTGATCGCCGTTTCCGCCGGTGGCGACGACCGCGTGCACGGCGCCGTCGGCCACGCGCACCCTCAACCGGGTGCCCGCGGGAGCTTGGGAGGTCGACCGGAGCACCCCGTCGACCCCGTCGGGGGTGACCAGTTGGACCACGGCGTAACCCCGAGCCAGCGTGGCGGCAGGCCCGAGGGTCGTCAAGCGCGCCGTGGTCGCGATCAGCCCGGAGGTCTCCGAGTCGAGGCGGTTGCGCACCGCGCGCCGCGCCCGCTCGCGCAACCGGTCCACGTCCTCCGCGCGCCGGTCCAGCGGGCCGTGCGGGTCGGAAAGGGCAGGTCGGGTCCGCAGCGCCGCGAGCAGCTTGCGCTCCCGGTCCACCCAGCCGTGCAGCGCACGGCGGCTGCGGTCGCGCAGCTGCCGGATCCGCTCGCCCTCCTCCGCGACGTCCGGGACCACCCGCTTGCCCGCGTCGGTGGGCGTGGAGCAGCGCACGTCGGCCACGTGGTCCACCAGCGGGGTGTCCGGCTCGTGCCCGATCGCGGACAGCACCGGCGTGCGGCACTGCGACACTGCCCGGCACAGCGCCTCGTCGGAGAACGGCAGCAGGTCCTCCACGCTGCCACCGCCGCGGGCCAGCACGATGACGTCCACTTCGGAGTCCCGGTCCAACGTCGACAGAGCGGTGAGGATCTGCGGCACGGCCAACGCCCCTTGCACCGCAACGTTGACCACCCGGAACCGCGCGCCCGGCCACCGCGCCTGCGCGTTGGTCAGCACGTCCCGCTCGGCGGCCGACGCGCGACCCGTGATCAGACCGATCTTGTTCGGCAGGAACGGCGGCCGGCGCTTGCGCCTCGGGTCGAACAGGCCCTCCGCGTTCAGCAGCTTGCGCAGGCGCTCGATCCGGGCCAGCAGCTCACCGATGCCGACCTGGCGGATCTCGTCCACGCGCAGGCTCAGCGTGCCGCGGTTGGGGAAGAAGTTCGGCTTGCCGTGCACGACGACCCGGCTGCCCTCGGACAGCTGCAGGTCCCGCACCATGCCGACCGGCGCGGTGAGCTGCATCGACATGTCCACCGACGGGTCACGCAGGGTGAGGAACGCGGTCGCCGTGCCCGGACGTGCGCTCAGCTGGGTGACCTGGCCCTCCACCCACACGTCACCGAGCCGGTTGATCCAGTCGAAGATCTTGCGCGCGACCGTCCGCACCGGCCAAGGGTTCTCCGGGCTCGACCTCTCGGACTGCGACCTCTCGGTGTTCGCCTCCCCCGGGTTCACTGGGCCTTGAGATTCGCGATGCGGCGGGTGAGCATGCCGGTGAACTCGGGACGCGCCGCGTGCGTGCGCTCGTGCTCCAGCAGTTCCTCCAGGTCTTCCGCCGTCAACGTCCGCAGGCGGGCGCGCAGCTGCGCCAGGGACAGCTCGTCGTAGTTCGGCAGCACCGCGGGCGGCGCGGCGGCCAGCGCCTGCTCCTCCTCGGCCCACGGGTCGTCGACGGGCACCTCCGCCCCCGGCTCGTCGACCCAGGGCTGGTCCACCCCCGGCTCGTCCACCCCGGGCTGGTCCACCTCCGGCTCGTCCACCCCGGGCTCGTCCTCGTCGAACGTCGCCCACTCGGGCTCGGGCTCCACCGGGCGCAGCACCGACAGCACGTCGTCACCCTTGATTGCGAGTTCCGTCACCCGCTGCTGGACCCGCATCGACAGCTGCAGGGCCTCACTGACCACGGTGACCGGGAGACCCGCGAGTTGCCTCGGGAGCTTCCTGGCCTGCTCGACGGCGGTGACCGCCAGTCCCGCGGCGAGGCGGACGGTCAGCGGCAGTGGCTTCATGCCCTACAGCCTGCCGCAGTCGGCCGTCGGTTGCCTACATCCGGCACGCCGTACCCTGGAGGCCATGGACAAGCGAGTGCTCCTGGCCAAGCCGCGTGGCTACTGCGCCGGCGTGGACCGTGCCGTCGTGACCGTGGAGAAGGCGCTGGAGCAGTACGGCGCCCCGGTCTACGTGCGCAAGGAGATCGTCCACAACAAGCACGTCGTGGAGACGCTGTCCCGGCGTGGCGCGATCTTCGTCGACGAGACCGACGAGGTGCCCGAGGGCGCGCTGGTCGTGTTCTCGGCGCACGGCGTGTCGCCCGCCGTGCACGAGGAGGCGGCGTCGCGGCAGCTGCGCACGATCGACGCCACCTGCCCGCTGGTGACCAAGGTCCACAACGAGGCCAAGCGGTTCGCCCGCGACGACTACGACATCCTGCTCATCGGCCACGAAGGACACGAGGAGGTCGAGGGCACGTACGGCGAGGCGCCCTCGCACATCCAGCTCGTGGACACCGCCGAGGACGTCGACAAGGTCGTGGTGCGCGATCCGTCCAAGGTGGTCTGGCTGTCCCAGACCACGCTGTCGGTCGACGAGACGATGGTGCGGGTGCGGCAGCTCCAGGACCGGTTCCCGGACTTGCAGGAGCCCCCGTCGGACGACATCTGCTACGCGACGTCCAACCGGCAGACCGCGGTGAAGACGATGGCCCCGGAGTGCGACCTGGTGCTGGTCGTCGGGTCGAAGAACTCGTCCAACTCGGTGCGGCTGGTCGAGGTGGCGTTGCAGGCGGGCGCGCGGGCGTCGTACCTGGTCGACTACGCGCGCGAGGTCGACCCGGCGTGGCTGGAGGGCGTGACGACGGTCGGCGTGACCTCGGGCGCGTCGGTGCCGGACATCCTGGTGATGGAGCTGCTGGAGTTCCTGGCCACGCACGGCTACGGCGAGGTCGAGGAGATCACCACGGCGAACGAGAAGATCGCCTTCGCCCTGCCGCGCGAGCTGCGCAAGGACATGGTCCGCTGACCTGCCGGTTCGCACCTGCTGACTGCTGACTCGAAGCGCCCCCGCCGCGGTCCACGGCGGGGGCGCTTCGCCGTGATCGGGTCGGGCGAGCGGTCAGCCCGCCAACCAGGCCATCATCCGGCCCTGCGACCAGGAGCGACCGACGGCCTCGGCGCGCAGGGTCGAGTGGTCGAACAGCGCCAGGCCGAGCGTGCTGTGGCCGGAGGCGCGGCGGTCGCCCAGCGTCGGGATCGCGGGCGCGACCCCGACCCCCTCGGCCGACACCCACGTCACCGTCCGGTGGGTCGCCGCCTCGTCGAGGCGGTGCAGGAAGCGCAGGCGGCCGTCGAGGGTGGACCGCGACAGCGCCCACGTCGTCGTCACGACGGGCAGGGCGTCCTCGGGCACGAGGGCGAAGGCCTCGGGCAGCACGTCGACGGGATCGCCTCGCAGCAGCAGCGGTGGGGCCGCGGCCGCCAGTGCGACCTCCGCGCCGAGTCGTGCCGTCCGTTCCGGCTGGTCCGGGGGCAGGCAGGCGCGCAACCAGCGGGCGTCGTCGGCGTCGGTCACGTCGACCGGGTCGGGATCGAGGCCGATCCGGGCGACGACCCGGGGCATCGCCGTCGTGGGGACGGGCCGGCCGCCCACGATCGAGCACGACTGCCGCACGGGGGAGGACGGGTCGCCCAGCGACTGCCCGTTGTCGTAGGTGATGCCGACGCGGTCGACGGTGAGGTTGAGCCCGGCCGAGCAGCCGATGTCGATCAGCGCGACCGCGTTCGCGCCGACCCGTCGCGCGGCCTCGGCCACGGCCGGGTACAGCACGGCGCAGCGTCCGGTCTCGTCGTCCCGGAGTCGCCGGTGCGCGACGGTGGCCACGACGGCATCGGTCATGCGCAGCAGGGTGTCGACGGCCGCCGCCGCGGCGTCGTCCCGGGCCGTGCCGTCCCCGGAGGCGGCGGTGGCGTAGGCGGCGGCGAGTCCGGGCGCGCGTCCGGCGAGGGCGAGGTCGTGCAGCGCGGCGAGGATCAGCGCGGGGTGCCGCTTGCGCGCCGGTGCCGTCTCGATGGCGCGCAACGCCTCCTCGGACTCGCTCAGGGCGACGGCGACCCGCTGGTGCAGCGGCGAGGTGCCGGCGTCGACCTCCCCGAACCGCCGGTACACCTGGGCGAGCGTGCGGGCTTCGCGCGCGGGGGCGGCCTTGCCGGCGGTCGGTCCTGACATCCCGACGATGCTAGCGGCCCGGTGCGCCGAACGATCTCCGTCGACAACGCGGTGGCGCTGCGATTCCAGCGTTCCCGATGCCCGGAAATGTCCTCGGCCGGCTCGTGCCGCCCGCAATCGCTCGACCGCGCCGGCGCATGTGACACGTTTTATGCACCGGCGCTGCTTCGCAGGGGTCGCCGCCCAGGGGACCCCTGATTTTTATTATGCCGGCGGGGTCCGACAATTCCGGGTCTTCGGCGGAGTGGGTGCGCGGAGTGGGTGCGGAGTGGGCGGGAGGGGTGGCGATGCGCCCTGACCACCGGCGCGGTGCCGGTGGTCAGGTGGCGCGGGTGCCGGCGGTCAGGTGGCGCGGGTGCCGGTGGTCAGGTGGTGCCGGTTGCCGGGGGTGTGGTCAGCCCCGGTCGTAGCGGTGGTCCGGCGGGACCGGCGGCCACGCCACGCCGGGGTCCTTGTACCAAATCGGGTCGCAGACACCCGTCTCGCCGCACTTCTTGGCCCGGTCCCGCCAGCCGGCCATTGCCAGCAGCCCGGCCTTGTCCCCGCGCGACAGGACGTCGTTCCAGCTGGACACCTCGTCCACGGTCCGCTGGCCCATCAGCGCGTACTCGCCGTGGAACTCGGTGTTGTAGTGGTTGAGGCCCATCATGTGCCCCAGTTCGTGCATGACCTTCATCCCGATCAGGTACCGGGCCTCGCGCTCGCCGTCCAGGGCCCGCTCGGTCAGGTCGGTCCAGGTCGGGTGGTGCATGAAGCTGATGTTGCCGCCGTCGAAGGCCAGCCCGCGCCGGTCGAGGACGGTGGCGGGGTAGGCCCTCCCGATCGCCCCGGTGAGCTGGGGGTCGAACGTGATGCTGATCTCGTGCGCCGGGTGGACCGCGGTCAGGTACGACTCGTGGTCGTAGTCGTCGTACTTCAGGCGTCCGCCGACCCACTTGTTCGTCTCCAGGACGGTGGTCGACAGGACGGCGTCGAAGCCCTCCAGCCACCGGTCCTCCTCCTGGAGGCGCGGGTCGCTCTCGGGCAGGCCGCGGCGGTTGCGGTAGAGCTTGACCGTGTAGTGGTCCACCAGCTCGTAGTAGGCCGGGTTCGCCAGGCCGCGGTACTGGGTGAGGTTGAACCCGTAGGCGTTCTGCACGTTCGCGGAGTCACCGGCGTACGGGTCGACCAGCATCTTGTCCGGCTGGTACGGCGTGCGCCCGAGGCTCGGGTCGTACGGCGGCGCGGCGGCCGAGGCGGGTGTGGCGACCACCGCCGTCGCCATCGCCGCGACGACGGCGGCGACACCGAGGCGTGCTCGACTGGACAGTGCGCGCATGGCTGTTCTCCGTTCACGGTTCGCGAGTGCGCGTGAATAGGCAGGGAAATCGCCCTGGACGTTTTCCGTCGGAGAGGTTTCCCGGTCGGGTCACTCCGCCTGTCGGGCACCACCGCGCGATTGTTAGCGCGCGGGAGGGTTGTTCTCCTATTCCATTCCACCTGGCGCGGGGGCGCTGTTTCCGGCGATCATGCGCGGCGCGGTCGGGACTGGCCGGGGTGATCGTCGCACGGGGGTACGACAGTTCGACCGGTGCGGGCCGCTGAGCTGCGCCTACGGTGAACGATGTTGGCGGCGGCGTGAAGTTCGCGTTTGCTGGAACGATGAGCACCGTGCTGATCGGGGTGGAGAACGTCGCCACCCCCAAGTGGGCCCGTCGTCGGGGCGAGACGGCCGTGAGCCTGGCCAAGGCCCTGAAGAGCCTGCCGTCGGCGGTGTCGATGGTGGTCCGGCTCGCCTGGCGCACGTCGCCCCGGCTCACCGTGCTGGCCGGCGTGGTGCACGTGCTGGCCGGCTGCGTGACCGCGTTCGGGCTGCTCGCCACGGCCGACGTGTTCGCCGCGCTGCTCCGCGACGGCCCCACGCCGCAACGCGTGGTCGACGCGCTGCCCGCGTTAGGGCTGGTGGTGGGCTCGCTGGTGGTGCGCGCGCTGCTGGACACGGCGGTGTCGGCGGTCGAGAGCTCGCTGCGGCCCCGCGTCACGCGTGAGGCGAACGACGAGGTGACGGCGGTCCTCGTGCGGGCCTCGCTGCTCGCGTTCGAGGACGCCGACTTCCGCGAGCTGGCACGTCAGGGCGGCCGGCGCGGGGTGCGGTCGCTGGAGAGCAGCCTGCGCTACCTGGCCGACCTGGTGTCCGGCGGCATCTCGCTGATCGCGTCCGTCATCACGGTCGGGCTGCTCAACCCGTGGCTGGCGCCCGCGCTGCTGCTGGCCGCGTTCGCGAACGCCTGGGCGTCGGCCCGCGCGTCGAAGCTGCGCTACGAGCACTTCCTCGACTCGGTGACCCGCAACACCCGCAAGGGCGTCGTGGAGGAGGTTGCCACCGACCGCGACTTCGCGTTGGAACGGCACGCGCTCACGTTGCAGGAGCAGCTGCTCGCGGAGCACCGGCGCATCGCGGACAGCCTGATGGCCGACGAGATCCGGATGGCGCACCGGACGAACGTCGTGCGGCTGACCGGCCGGGCGTTGGCGGGCGTCGGCACGGCCATCGCCTACGTGGTGCTGGGCCTGCTGCTGCACACCGGCGGCATGGAGCTGGCGCTGGCGGGCACGGCGGTGCTGGCCATGCGCACGGCGTTCTCGTCGCTGTCCGGCACGACCCGCGCGGTGAACTCGCTGTACGAGGACTCGTTCTACATCGACTTCTACCGCAAGCTGCTCGCCGAAGGCGCGGAACGGGCGCAGGGCAGCTCACCGGTCCAGGCGCCCACCGACCCCGAGCGGATCACGCTCACCGACGTGTCGTTCACCTACCCGGGTGCGCCGAGGCCCGCGTTGCGGGAGGTGAACCTGACCGTGGAGAAGGGCGAGGTCATCGCGCTGGTCGGGGAGAACGGGTCGGGCAAGACGACCCTCGGCAAGGTCCTGACCGGCCTGTTCCCGGCGTCGTCGGGCACGGTCGCGTGGGACGGCGTCGACCTGGCCGAGGCCGACCCGCACTCGGTGCACTCGTCCATCGCGGTGATCGCGCAGGACCCGGCGCAGTGGCCGATGACCGCGCGGCACAACGTGACCGTGGGCCGGTTGGAGCGCGAGGACGAGCAGGCGTGGCAGGAGGCGGTGGCGAAGTCCGGCGCGGACGAGGTGCTGGCCACCCTGCCCGCCGGACCCGAGACCGTGCTGTCGCGGCAGTTCAACGACGGGCAGGACCTGTCGGGCGGGCAGTGGCAGCGGATGGGCATCGCGCGCGGCATGTACCGGGACGCGGCGGTGCTGGTGGCGGACGAGCCGACGGCCGCGCTGGACGCCAAGGCCGAGGCGCGGGTGTTCGAGGGCCTGCGGGAGGCGACCGCGCGGCGCACCACGATCCTGGTGACGCACCGGCTGGCGAACATCCGCAACGCCGACCGGATCGTCGTGCTCGACCAGGGCCGGATCATCGAGCAGGGCACGCACGAGCAGCTGATGGCGCTGCGGGGGCACTACTTCGAGCTGTTCGAGCTCCAGGCGTCGGCGTACCGGGGCGGGCTGCTCACGTCCTGAGGCTCGTCCGGGTGCAGCGCCGGAAGCCCCGGAAGCGCAGGACCACGACCGGGTACGGGGCAGTGGGTGCCGCCCGGTGTCCCGCACCCCGGCCGTGGGGTCTGTGCTCCGGCGGTTGGAGCGAGGGCTGTGGCCCACCCCCAGGCGAGGCCACAGCCGGGTGTTCCGCGCGATCCCAGCGTGGCCCACGCCGGTACAACGCCGGTACAACGCCGGTCCAAGGACAGGGGTCCCCGCGGTGCGCGGACTGCGCTAGTTTCGGAAGCCGCCTCGGTCGTGGGGACGATCGCGGCGCTGGGGAGTGAGCCGAGTGCTGTTCCGGGTCCTTGGTGTGGTCGACATCCTGAGGTCCGACGGTGTGCGGATCCCGTTGGCGGCCCGGAAACCGCGGGTGCTGTTGTCGGCGCTGCTGCTGCACGCCGGCGAGTGGGTGAGCGTCGAGCGCCTGGTCGACGCCCTGTGGCCGGCTGGCCCGCCGCCGTCGGCGGAGCAGAACACCAAGACCTACGTGTGGAAGCTGCGGCGGCTGCTGGCCGACGACCCGTCGGCCGACGAGCGGATCGCGGGCGGCCGGGCCGGCTACCGGATCCGGGTGGCGGACCACGAGCTGGACGCCCGGACGTTCGAGGACCTGGTCCGGACGGGCAGGCGGCACGCCGACGCGGGCCGGCACCGGCAGGCCTCGGCGGCGTTCGCGGAGGCGCTGGGGCTGTGGCGCGGCGACCCGTTCGGGGAGCTGACCGGCCCGCACGCCGACAGCGTCCGGGCCGGGCTGGTCGAACGGCGGCTGACCGCCCAGGAGGGGCACGCGGTGGCGCTGTCGGCCCTGGGCGCGCACGAGGAGGCGGTGGTCGCGCTCACCGAGCTGGTCGCGCACCACCCGTTCCGGGAACGGCTGCGCGGCTCGTTGATGACCGCGCTGTACCGGGCGGGCCGGCAGGCCGACGCGCTGGACGTCTACGACGAGGGCCGCGTGCTGCTCGACCGGGAGCTCGGCCTGCGCCCGGGGGAGGAGCTGCGCCGCCTGCACGTCGACATCCTCAACCAGGACGTCGGCCCGGCCGATCCCGGACCCGGACCGTCCGGCTGGGCGAACCCCGCGCAGGTGCCCGCCGCCGTCGTCGGCTTCACCGGGCGGGTCGAGCACCTGGAACGGCTCGACGCGCTCCTGCCCCGCACCGACGACCGGCAGCCGCCGCCGATCGCGGTGATCACCGGCACCGGCGGGGTCGGCAAGACCGCGCTGGCGATCCACTGGGCGCACCGCGTCCGCGCCCGTTTCCCCGACGGCCAGCTCTACGTCAACCTCCGCGGCTACGACCCCGGACTGCCGGTCGGGCCCGGTGACGCGCTGTCCGGGTTCCTGCGCGCGCTCGGCGTCGACTCGCGGGACATCCCGCAGGACCTCGCGGAACGTTCCGCCCGCTTCCGGTCCCTCCTCTCGGGCAGGCAGGTGCTGGTGCTGCTGGACAACGCGCGTACGGCGGCCCAGGTCCGACCGCTGCTGCCGGGGTCGCCGGGCTGCCTGGTCGTGGTGACCAGCCGGGACTCGCTGCGCGGGCTGATCGCCACGGAGGGCGCGACCCGCCTCGGGCTCGACCTCCTGCCCGCCGACGAGGCCCGCGACCTGCTGTGCGCGTTGATCGGCGGTCGTGCGACGGCCGACCCGGGCGCGGTGGACGCCCTGGCCGAGTCGTGCGCCCGGCTGCCGCTGGCGCTTCGCCTGGCCGCCGAGCTCGCCACCGGACGGCCGTCGGCGTCGCTGGCCGACCTCGGCGCCGAGCTGACCCGCGAACAGGACCGCCTGGACCGGCTGGACGACGACGATGACCCGCACGCGGCGTTGCGGTCGGCGTTCTCCTGGTCCTACCGGCACCTCGGTCCCGCCGTCGCGCGGGTGTTCCGGCTGCTGGGCGCGCACCCGTGCCACGAGCTGGGCGTCGACGCCATCGCCGCGCTGACGGGCGCCGGTGACGCGGGGGCGTGGCGGCAGGTCGACGTGCTGGTCCGGGCGCACCTCGTGGAGCGGACCGCCGACGGCCGGTTCCAGATGCACGACCTGCTGCGCGCCTACGCCCGCGGCCTGGCCGCCGAGGTGGACGGCGTGGCCGGACTGGCGGCGGCCGTGCACGCCCTGGCGGACCACTACGTGCGCAAGGCCGCGGCGGCGGTGCGGCTGTTCGCCCCCGTCGACCACGTCGGGCGGCGGTCCGAACTGCCGACGGCCGACCTGGCGACCCGTGACGACGCGATGGCGTGGCTGGAGGCGGAGCTGGCGAACCTCCTCGCGGTCGCGGAGCACGCGGCCGGGCACGGTGACGCCGCGCAGGCCGAGGAGCTGTCGGGCACGCTGTGGCCCTACTTCCACGTCCGCGGCCACCACGACGAGTCCCTCGCCCTGCACACCCACGCCCTCACGGCCGGTCGTCGGCGGTCCGACCGCGTGGCCGAAGGGGTCGCACTGACCGGCCTCGGCGTCGGGTGCGAGCGGCTGGGGCGCTACGAGGAGGCGTTGCGGCACCACGAGCAGGCCGTCGCCGTGGGGCGGGAGACGGGTGACGTCAGCTTCACCGGTCGGGCGCTGAAGAACCTGGGGGTCGTGCTGCGCCGGCTCGGGCGGTACGAGGAGGCCGAGGGGGCGTTCCAGGAGGCGCTGTCGATCGCCAGGACCATCGGCAACCGCCGCGGCGAGGCGGGGGTGCTGACCAGCCTGGCGCTGGTGCACGAGGCGGCGGGGCGGTACGAGGAGGCGTTGCGGCACGTGGAGCAGGCCATGGCGGCCGTGCCGGACGTCGACAACGACCACGCGCTCGTCGACCACCTCCAGGCGAACACGGGTCTGGTCCACCTGCGGCTCGGTCGCGTCGAGGACGCCCGCAAGCACCTCGGTGAGGCCCTGGCGGGCGCGCGGGCCACCGGCAACCGCGACCTGGAGTCCGAGGTGCACGACACCCTGGGCGAACTCGCCACCGTCGAGGGCGACCCGGTGACGGCGGTCGACCACCACCGCCGGGCGCTGGCCCTCACCCGCCGCACGGGGGACCGCCACGAGGAGTCCCGCGCCCACACCGGCCTGGCCCGTGCCTACGAGGCCTGGGGCAGGCCGGACGACGCGCGCCGCCACCGACTGCTGGCCAACCGCCGCGCCCCGGGCGTCCGCTAGCCGGGCGTCCGCCGGTCCCCTCCGGAGCGGTCCGCTACGCCGTCAGCTCCAGCGACGACCCCTCGCGGGCCTTGCGCACGCGCAGCCGGGTCGGGATGCGTTGCCTCAGCTCCTCGACGTGCGACACCAGGCCCACGACCCGGCCCCCGGCGCGCAGCTCGTCCAGCGTGGTCATCACCAGCTCCAGAGTCTCGGCGTCGAGCGTGCCGAAGCCCTCGTCGATGAACAGCGTGTCGAGCACGGCGCCGGCGGCGACCACGTCGGCCAGGCCGAGCGCCAGGGCGAGCGACGCCAGGAACGACTCGCCGCCGGACAGGGTCTTCGCCGGCCGCTGCTGCCCCGAGTAGTCGTCCATCACGTCCAGGCCCAGCCCGCCCCTGGTGCCGCGCGGGCCCGCCTCGACGGAGTGCACGAACCGGTAGCGGCCCTGGCTCATGCGTTCCAGGCGGGCGCTCGCGGCCACCGCGACCTCCTCCAGCCGGGCCGCCAGGACGTAGGTGCGCAGCGTCATGCTCTTGGCGTTCTGGCCCATGCCGTTGATCACGTCGGTCAACGCGTCCAGCTCGGCGTACTCGGCCTCCACCGGCTCCAGCCGCTGCCACGCGGCACGCAGCTGCTCGGCCAGGTCGGCGGCGCGGGCGGCCCTGGTGCGGGCGTTGGTCACCGTGGTGGTGGCGTCGGTCGCCCGGTCGCTCGCCACCCGGAACCGCTCCTCGCCGCCCGCCACGTCGACCTCGTCGTCCGGGTCGGTGCCGGGCAGCTCGGCCAACGTGCTCTCGGCCGCCGTCCTGGTCTTCTCGACGTCGCGGACCCGCGTCTCCAGCTCGGCGACGACGGTCGCGGGACGGGCCGCGGCCAGGGCGTCGGCCACGTCGGCGAACCCGGCCAGCGACGCCAGCCGCGCCACCTCCAGCCGCTGGTCGGCCAACCGCTCCTCGTGCTCGGCCACGGCGGCGCGGCGGGTGGCCAGCGCGGTCAGCGCGTCGGCCAGGTCACCGAGGTGCGCCCGGCGCGTCACCACGTCCGGGAAGTCGCCGCGCGCCTCCTCCAGCCGCGCGCCGCGCTCCTCGACGGCCTCCGCCAGCTCCTTGCGCTGGGCACCGGCCTCGGCGAGCTGGCGTTCCAGCGCGCCGCGCTGTTCGAGCGCGCGCTGCACCTTCGCTTCCAGCTCCGCCAGCTCGGCCTGCCTGGCCTCCAACTGCTCCGCCCGGGCCGCCACGGACCGGTGCTCGCGCTCCAGCTCGTCCGGCGGGCGGTCGCCCAGCTGCTCCCGCAGCAGCGCCAGCCGCGCCTCCAGCTTCTGCGCCTCCGCCTCCGCCTCCTGACGGCGTTCCAGTGCGCGCTGGTCGTCCTCGGCCGCACGGTCCTCGTGGGCGGCCGTCACCGCGTCCAGCATCGGCTGCGCGGGCGACGGGTGCTCCGCCGAACCGCACACCGGGCACTCGTGGCCCGCGCGCAGCTGCCCGGCCAGCTCGACCGCCATCCCGTCCAGCCGCTCCTGGCGGATCCGCAGCAGCTTCTCGCGGGCCTTGAGCTGCGCGTCCACCGCGACCCGACGCGCGTCGTCGGCCTCCCGGAACGCCCGCTCCACGCGCGGCAGCTCCAGCGCGGCGCCGGCCAGGCCGGACACCTGCGGCAGGCGCGCGGCGGCCTCCGCCGACTCCTCCACCGCCGACTTGGCGGCGGCCAACCGCGGCGGCACCTCGTCGAGCTGCGTCACGAG
>NZ_JBFAAX010000060.1:0-23081 GCF_040639995.1 Actinosynnema sp. NPDC023658
TTCGAGGCCGCGTTCACCGCCGCGGGCATCGACGCGGCGTCCGGCTTTGGCCTGCCTGGGGTGCCCGTAAGGGCCCCATGTCAAATCGAGCCGGCCTCGCACCGCACCACCACCCAGCCTCACCACCGCACCGCACCACCACCGAGCCGCACACCGCTCACCAGCAGCTATCCACAGCCCCAGCAGTTATCCACAGACGGCCGCAACGCCCCCACCACCGTCACCCCCAACCGGCAGAATCAAAAACAGGGGTCCCCCTGGCCGGGGGACCCCTGTTCAGCGTCGCTGTTCGCGCTCAGTCGTTCAGCACCTACTCGGCACTCACTCGACTCGCTCGACTGACTCGCCTTGCTCAACTCACTCGACTGCTCGACTTGCTCGACCGACTCCGCTTACTCGCTCAGTGCTCCGACGGAGCGTCCTGGCGCACTTCCGGAGAGGCGCCGATCGGCAGCTCCAGCGTCAGCTCGCCCGCCTTCTCGAACAGGAACGTGACCTTGATCGTCTGACCCGGCCGC
This sequence comes from Actinosynnema sp. NPDC023658, assembly GCF_040639995.1. Lineage (NCBI taxonomy): Bacteria > Bacillati > Actinomycetota > Actinomycetes > Pseudonocardiales > Pseudonocardiaceae > Actinosynnema > Actinosynnema sp. NPDC023658. The sequence goes on from NZ_JBFAAX010000060.1 coordinate 519, forward strand.
AGCTCCTTCTTCAGGCCCTTGAGCACGATCTTCACCGAGCCGGGCTCCGTCGGGTCCGTCGAGGACGGCTTCTTGGCGCTGGTCGTCGGGGGGTTCGAGATGGAGGTGTTCCGGCCCGACGTGGGCGTCACCGAACCGGACGCCGCCGAACCGGTGGTCGTGGTCGTCGTGGTCGTGGCCGCCGAGTCACCGGCGGCCGGTGTGGTCGTCGTGGTCGGCGCCTCGGACCCCGAGGTCGAGTGCGCGTCCGACGGCTTGGCCGAACCGGACGGCGCCGCGGACGCCGAGCCCGACGGCTTGCCCGTGGTCGTCGTCGCGTGGCTGCTCGCGTCGTCCTGGTCCGCGCCGGAGATGATGGCCGACCCCGGCTCCAGCACCGCGTCACCGCTGATCTCGGCCGGCGCGGAGAACTCGCTGGTCACGCCCAGCAGCTTGTCCGCGCTGCTCCCGTTGTTGGCGATCACGACCACGATCGGTGCGTCCTCACCCTCCCCGTAGGCGCCGTGCGCCGTCGGGAAGAGGAACTGCGCGTCGCGGACGGCGATGTCTCCCGCCTGCCCGCTCGCACCGTTGACGGCGGCCACCTGGGTGTCCGTCTGGGTGATCTGACCTGCGCTGCAGCCTGCGGCGGCCAAGCCGAGGCCCGTCGCCAGGGCGGCCACGACGGCCAGGCGGCGCGGCGCTGGGGACTTCTGGAGTGCGCGACCCACGGCTGCTCGGATCCTTCCCGGTGTGCTGACGAGGCGGGTCGTACCCGGTAGAAGCGGGTCCGACCACCAGTCAAGGAGCCTAACGGGGTGCGCCCGGACCTGCGGCATGTGGTGCCCCACAGCGGCTCGTCCGGCCCTCTCCGCACCCTCCCGGCACGTCCGCGGCACCCTCCCGACACATCCGAAGCACGCTCCGGGCACGTTCGCAACACGTCCACTGTGGAGCAAGATCGACCACGGGCGTTGCATGCGACCGGGTGATTTGTCAACCCCCCACGCAGCTCTGACCAGCGCGAACTGATCTCCGGACGCCGAAGAGGGGATTGCTCGGCGTGTTAGGATGGGGTTAGCGAAAGGGGCAGAGGACACATGGTTTTCAAGGTCGGAGAGACCGTCGTCTACCCGCACCACGGTGCCGCTCTCATCGAAGCAATCGAGACCCGTGTGATCAAGGGCGAGGAGAAGAAGTACCTCGTCCTCAAGGTTGCCCAAGGTGACCTCACGGTTCGCGTCCCCGCCGACAACGCCGAGATCGTGGGCGTGCGCGACGTCGTCGGCCAGGAGGGTCTTGACAAGGTCTTCGAGGTCTTGCGTGCTCCCCACACGGAGGAGCCGACCAACTGGTCCCGGCGGTACAAGGCCAACCTCGAGAAGCTCGCGTCCGGTGACGTGAACAAGGTGGCCGAAGTGGTGCGCGACCTCTGGCGGCGCGAGAAGGATCGCGGACTGTCCGCTGGTGAGAAGCGGATGCTGGCGAAGGCACGACAGATACTGGTTAGCGAACTGGCGCTGGCCGAGGGCACCGACGAGGACAAGGCTGAGGTCCTCCTCGACGAGGTCCTGGCTACCGCGTCCTGATCGTTCCACCCTACAAATCCGGAAACCGCAGACATGGGTGTGGTCGCGCTCGTGCCCGCGGCGGGCCGGGGTGAGCGGTTGGGCTACGGCATGCCCAAGGCGCTCGTGCCGGTCGACGGCGTTCCGCTGCTCGTGCGTGCGGTGCGCGGCCTTCTCGACTCGGGCTGCGTGCAACACGTGGTGATCGCCGCACCTCCGTCCGATGTGGACATTGTGAATACCGTCACCGCCCCGTTGGCCCCAGCCGACGGGGCGGTGCACGTCGTGCCGGGTGGCGCCGAACGGTCGGATTCGGTGCGCCTGGCGCTAACGTACGCCCTGCGTGAGATCCCCGACACTTCGATCGTGCTCGTTCACGACGCGGCTCGCGCGTTCACCCCGCCGTCCGTCGTGCACGCCGTCGTCGACGCCGTCGCCGCAGGTCATCGCGCTGTCATCCCCGTGCTGCCGGTCGCGGACACGGTCAAGCAGGTCGACTCCGACGGTGTGGTGGTCGCCACACCGGACCGCTCGGCGTTGCGGGTCGTGCAGACGCCGCAGGGTTTCGACGCGGCCGTGCTGCTGCGCGCGCACGAGGCCGCCCACGAAGCCGGCCTGGGCGCGACGGACGACGCGGGCCTGGTGGAACGGCTCGGTGTGCCGGTCGTCACGGTCCCCGGCCACCCCGACGCCATGAAGATCACCACCAGGTTCGACCTGGCGGTGGCCGAAGCGCTGCTGGTCGGCGGCGATCGCGGCGGAACACGCGACCCGGAACGCGGGACAGGACGCGGAGAAGCGCGCGGAGGAGCACGGTGATCCCCAGGGTCGGCATCGGCACGGACGTCCACCAGGTGGAACGCGGCCGGGAGTGCTGGTTGGCGGGCCTGCGCTGGGACGGCGTGGACGGGTGCGCCGGCCACTCGGACGGTGACGTGGTCGCGCACGCGCTGTGCGACGCGCTGCTGTCCGCCGCCGGGCTGGGCGACCTGGGCGCGGTGTTCGGCACGAGCGACCCGCGGTGGTCCGGGCGGCACGGCGTGGAGTTCCTGGCCGAGGTGCGCCGCCTGGTCGAGGAGGCCGGCTACCAGGTCGGCAACGCGGCCGTGCAGGTCATCGGCAACGCGCCGAAGGTCGGCAAGCGCCGTGACGAGGCGCAGCGGGTGCTGTCCGAGGCGGTCGGCGGGCCGGTGTCGGTCAGCGGCACGACGACCGACGGCCTGGGGTTGACCGGGCGCGGCGAGGGCATCGCCGCCGTGGCGACCGCCCTGCTCGTCCCACTAGCCTGATCGACATGGCGGTCACCCTCAGCGCGGCGACGCGCGCCCTCGTCGACGACCGGAACTACGCCGCCCTGGCGACGCTGAACCCGGACGGCAGCCCGCAGACATCTGTTGTGTGGGTGACCAGGGACGGCGACGACCTGTTGTTCTCGACGCTGCGCGACCGCGCCAAGGAGCGCAACCTGCGCCGCGACCCGCGGGCGAGCGTGAGCGTGTGGAGCAACGCCGACCCCGAGGTGTACGCGGAGATCCGCGGCACCGTGACGGTCGTCGAGGACACCGACCGCGTGCTGACCAACGCCCTGGCGCAGAAGTACACGGGTCGGGACTTCCCGGCTGACGCGCCCGGCAAGGTCCGCGTGGTGCTCCGCCTGACCCCGACCAAGGTCACGGGCAACGCCGCCTAGCCGGTCCGCCCGACCCCCGCGGCCGCCCCCGCGCGACCCGCACCCCGCCCCGCGCGACCTCAGCCCGACTCGCAACCCGCGCCGCCGGCCGTCGCAACGACCTCGCCCCACCGCCGTTGCGGTGTAATGCAACACAGTTATCGGGTAGCTGCAGACCTCCGATGTCAGGACCACGTAGCGTGGTTCCGTGACGATCCGCGCCGTGCTCTTCGACTTCTCCGGCACCCTGTTCCGCTTGGAGCACGACTCCCTGGCCGCCCACGCCGGGTTGCTGCGCGCGCTCACCGCGCCCGTCGGCGTGGCGGACGGCTTGGACGTGGACCCCGAGCAGTGGGAACGCCGCGACCTCGACCCGGTGGCGCACCGGGAGATGCACCTCGCCGTGCTGGCGAAGGCGGGCGCCAAGGACCCGGCGCGGTTCTACGCCGACCTGACCAGCCCGCCGTTCTGGCAGGCCTACCCGGACACCGCGCAGGCGCTGGGCAGCGAGGTCCCGACGGCGGTCGTCAGCAACATCGCCTGGGACATCCGCACGGTCTTCGCCCGCCACGGCGTCGAGAACCGGGTGGACGAGTTCGTGCTCTCCTACCAGGAGGGCTTCGTCAAGCCGGACCCGAAGATCTTCCGCATCGCCTGCGACCGGCTCGGCGTGCACCCCAGCGAGGCGCTGATGATCGGTGACAGCGTCGAGGCCGACGGCGGCGCGGCGGCGATCGGGTGCGCGGTGGAGATCGTCGAACCGCTCCCGACCGGCAGCCGGCCGGACGCGCTGCTGCAGGTGCTCCGCAAGCACATCTGACCGGGCGATTCAACCCTCCCTGGTCAACGCCCGTACCATCTGCGTGTGAGCCTCCACCTATTCGACACCGCGACCCGGTCCATGCGGGAGTTCATCCCGCAGGTCAGCGGAACGGCGTCGATCTACGTGTGTGGGGCCACCGTGCAGGGCGTGCCGCACATCGGCCACGTGCGCAGCGGCCTGAACTTCGACGTGCTGCGCCGCTGGCTGGGCCGTGACGGCTCGACCGTGCACCTCGTGCGCAACGTCACCGACATCGACGACAAGATCCTCGCCAAGGCCGCCGAGCACGGCGCCGAGTGGTGGGAGTGGGCCTACCAGCACGAGCGGGCGTTCGACGACGCCTACGACGTGCTGGGCTGCCTGCCCGCGTCGTACTCGCCGCGCGCGACGGGCCACGTCACGCAGATGGTCGACCTGATGGACCGGTTGATCGAGAAGGGCCACGCCTACGCCTCCGACGGCGACGTGTACTTCTCGGTCACGTCGTTCCCCGAGTACGGGGCGCTGTCCGGGCAGAAGCTGGACGAGGTGCACCAGGGCGAGTCCGTCGCGACCGGCAAGCGCGACCCGCGCGACTTCACGTTGTGGAAGGCGGCGAAGCCGGGCGAGCCGTCGTGGCCGACGCCGTGGGGTCCGGGCCGGCCGGGTTGGCACCTGGAGTGCTCCGCGATGGCGACCGAGTACCTGGGTGGCACGTTCGACGTCCACGGCGGCGGCATCGACCTGATCTTCCCGCACCACGAGAACGAGCAGGCGCAGTCGCGGGCCGCGGGCGACGGGTTCGCCCGGTACTGGATGCACAACGCGTGGGTGACGCTCAGCGGCGAGAAGATGTCGAAGTCGCTGGGCAACACGGTGAGCATCCCGGCCATGCTGGAGCAGGTCCGCGCGCCCGAGCTGCGGTACTACCTGGTGGGCCCGCACTACCGGTCGACCATCGAGTACTCGCCCGAGGCGTTGGACGAGTCGGTGTCGGCGTACCGGCGGATCGAGTCGTTCCTGCGGCGCGTGGTCGAGCGGACCGGGGCCGTCGGCGCGGACGGGGAGCTGTCGCCCGCGTTCGTGGCGTCGATGGACGACGACATGGGCACGCCCGGCGCGTTGGCCGCGATCCACAAGCGGCTGCGCGAGGGCAACACGGCGCTGGAGTCCGGTGACGACCTGGGCGCGCGTGCCGCGGCCGAGTCGGTCCGGGCCATGACCGGGGTGCTCGGGTTGGACCCGTTGTCACCGCAGTGGCACGACGCCGCGGCGGGCGGCGCGGGCAGGCGCGCGTTGGGCGTGCTGGTGGATCGGCTGCTGGAAGAGCGGTCGCAGGCCCGCAAGGACCGGGACTTCGCGCGCGCGGACGCGCTGCGCGATCACCTGCTCCTGGCCGGTATCGCCGTCGAGGACACCCCCGACGGTCCGTTGTGGACGTTGAAGGACGACTGAGCTCGTGGCTGGTAACTCCAAGCGCCGGGGCGCCATGCGCAACCCCGGCTCCAAGAAGGGCGCGGTCGTCGGTTCCGGCGGGCAGAAGTCGAAGGGCTTGCAGGGCAAGGGCCCCACGCCGAAGGCGACCGAGCGGCCGAACCACCCCGCGTACAAGAGGGCCGGTGCGGCGGCGAAGGCCGAGCAGGTCCGCACGCAGCGCCGCAAGGCCGCGGAGAACGGGCCGGAGACGGTCGCCGGGCGCAACCCGGTGGTCGAGTGCCTGCGGGCCGGCATCCCGGCGACGGCGCTGTACGTGGCGCTGGGCATCGACGCGGACGACCGGGTGGCCGAGGCCGTGCAGCTGGCGGCGACGCGCGGCATCTCCGTGCTGGAGGTGCAGCGCGGCGAGCTGGACCGGATCACCGGTGGCGCGATGCACCAGGGGCTCGGGTTGCAGGTGCCGCCGTTCGAGTACGCCGAGCCGCGCGAGCTGCTCAAGATCGCCCAGCAGGCGGGGACGCCGCCGCTGCTGGTGGCGTTGGACGGCGTGACGGACCCGCGCAACCTGGGTGCCGTGGTGCGGTCGGCGGCGGCGTTCGGCGCGCACGGGATCGTGCTGCCGCAGCGGCGTTCGGCGGGCATCACCGCGGTGGCGTGGCGGACGAGCGCCGGCACGGCGGCGCGGATGCCGATCGCGATCGCGACGAACCTGACCCGCCAGCTCAGGGAGTGGGCCGAGGCCGGGTTGATGATCGTCGGCCTGGACGCGGACGGCGACGTGGACGTGGACGGCCTGGACCTGGCGACCGGCCCGCTGGTCGTGGTGGTCGGGTCCGAGGGCCGAGGCCTGTCGCGCCTGGTGAAGGAGACGTGCGACCAGCGGGTGTCGATCCCGATGGCCGCCGGCGTGGAGTCGTTGAACGCCTCCGTCGCGGCCGGTGTCGTGCTGGCCGAGATCGCCCGCCGCCGCCGCCTCGACCTGCGCGGCTGACCGACCTCGCACCGCGGGGGTTCCCACCGGGGACCCCCGCTTCCGCGTCCCGGGGCGGGGTCGGCTGTGAGGTGGGGCGGTTTGTGAGTGGATCTGCTCCGGCCCGCGTGAGCAGCGGATAAGGTCTGCGGCGATGTCCTTCGCCAGCCCGCTGTTCCTGTGGTTCTTCCTGCCGGTCGTGCTCGCGACCGTCCTCGTCACGCCCAGGAACTGGCGCAACGGCGTGGTCGCCGTGGCGAGCCTGCTGTTCTACGTCTCGGGCGCGGGCGGGACGACGTTGTTGCTGGTGGCCTGCATGGTCGCCAACTTCCTGGCCGGGCGGCGGCTGGAGCCGGGCACGCCGGGTGACCGCAGGCTGGTGCTGGTCGGCTCGATCGCGCTGAACCTGGGCGTGCTGCTGGTCTGGAAGTACGCGGGGTTCGCCACCGAGCAGCTGCACGACATCGCGGCCGTCGTCGGCGCCGACCTGCCGGTCGTGAAGCTCGCGCTGCCCATCGGCATCTCGTTCTACACGTTCCACCACATCTCCTACGTGGTCGACGTGTACCGCGGCGAGCGGCCCGCGCTGCGCGAACCGGTCGCGTTCGTCACCTACATCGCGATGTTCCCGCAGCTCGTGGCGGGTCCGATCGTGCGCTTCCGGGAGATCGCGGACCAGCTGCCGCAGCCGCGCCTGCACCGCTGGGACGACGTCGCGGCCGGCTTCCCCCGGTTCGCCCTCGGCCTGTGCAAGAAGGTGATCATCGCGGACTCGCTCGCGCCGCTGGTGGACGCCTGCTTCGCCACCCCGTCCGGCGAGATGACCACGGGCATCGCGTGGCTGGGCGCGATCGGCTACACGCTCCAGCTGTACTTCGACTTCTCCGGCTACTCCGACATGGCCATCGGCCTCGGCCGCATGCTGGGCTTCCGGCTGCCGGAGAACTTCGCCCGCCCGTACTCGTCGGTGACGATCACCGAGTTCTGGCGCCGCTGGCACATGTCGCTGTCGCGCTGGTTCCGCGACTACGTCTACATCCCGCTCGGCGGCAACCGTGGCGGCGTGCTCCAGACCTACCGGAACCTGACGATCGTCTTCGTGCTCACCGGTTTCTGGCACGGCGCCAACTGGACGTTCCTGGCGTGGGGTTTGTTCCACGGCGGGCTGCTCGTGCTGGAGCGCCGATTCGGATGGGATTCGGCACCCGTCACTACGCGTACCCGAATTGCCCGTCGAGCCTTGACGATGTTGCTCGTGGTAATCGGCTGGGTGTTCTTCAGGTCGGCGGATCTCGGTACCGCGTTCACAATCATCGGCCACCTGCTGCTGCCGGATTTCAGCGGGCTGACCGAAGCCGTGGCTGCGGCGGCGACCAATCAGCGCATTGTTCTGCTGGTCCTGGCTCTGGCAATTGTCGCAATGCCGGACCACCCGGTGAGCGGGCCTTACCTGGAGTCTTCCCGGGACCGGATCGCGACCGCGGCGCGGGTGTCGCTGATGACCATCGGCGTCGGGTACGCGGCGGTCCTGGTGGCCAGCGGCACGTTCAGCCCGTTCCTGTACTACCAGTTCTGATGATCGACACGCGGTCGAAGTTCAACAATTGACGCGTCAACCGGTCGGTCACCCACGGGCGACCGCAGGAAGGCGCTGGACCGGTCGGACCAGCGGTCCCGTGACCAATGGACGCGGTGGTCGACGTAGGGTAGGCGAGGATTGCTCACGCCGGGTCACCTACCGTCAACTGTCAAGAATAAGTCGCCGATTTTTCGCTGTTGTAACTACTTTATGTAACCGACCTGCTCCGTTCGGGTACACAGTGTGGTAGGACAGAGATTGCACATCCGGCAGCTTCTACCGTGCTAACCGAGGGAAATTGTTACTTCGGGTGGGGGTAACGTGACTCACTCATCGGGGCCGACCAACCTGGGGGAGTTGTGACTTCCGGGGGGACCATCCGCGCGCTCGTGGGCAACCGCGAGTTCCGCGGCATGTGGATCGGCTCGACGGTGTCGACGGTCGGTGACCAGCTCGCGGCGGTCGCGCTGTCTCTCCTGGTGTTCGAGCGCACCCACTCACCGGCGTGGACGGCCCTCACGTGGTCGTTGACGCTGTTCCCGCCGCTGGTCTCGGGCCCGCTGCTGGGCTGGGTCGCGGACCGCTTCCCCCGCCGCACGGTGATGGTGTGGTGCGCGTGGCTGCAAGCCGCCCTGGTCGGCCTGATGGCCGTGCCGGGCGTGCCGCTGTGGGTGATGATCGTGCTGCTGGTCGTCGTCCTGATGATCTCGTCGCCGTTCCTGGCGGCGCAGGAGGCGAGCCTGCCGCACGTGCTGCCGGAGAAGCGCTACGACGACGGCGTGGCGCTGTTCGGCACGTCGGTGGACGTCGCGCAGATGGCAGGCCTGGCCGCCGCGGGGTTCCTGGTCACCAACGCGGGCGCCAACGTCGCGCTCGCCATCGACGCGGCCACGTTCGTGTGGGTGGCGATCCTCGTGCAGCTGTCGGTGAAGCACCGGCCCGCCGCGGACCCGCGCGGCACCAATCGGGATCCCGAAGGCCCCAAGGGGGCGTTCACGCTGCTGGTCACCGAGCCCCGGCTGCGCAGCCTGATGGGCATGCGCCTGCTGGCGGGCCTGGCCATGGTCCCCGAGGGGCTGGCGGTGCCGCTGGCGGCCGATCTGGGCGCGGTGTGGGCGGTGGGCCTGATCCTGGCCATCGAGCCGGCCGCCAACGTCCTGGGCGTGGCCGTGCTCTTCCGGCTCGTGCGCGATCCCGCGAAGCGCGAGCGGCTGATCGGCCCTCTCGCCATACTGTCCTTGGCCCCCCTGGTCATGTTCGCGTTGAACCCGAACCTGACCTGGACCATCGCACTGCTGGTCATCGCCGGTATGGCCGGTGCGTACCACACGCCCGCTCGTTCGGCGTGGATGCGCATCCTGCCCGACGCCTACCGCGGTCGGGCGTACGGCATCGGCCGTGCCGCTCTGCGCTCGTCGCAGGGCGGCGGCATGGCGTTGGCCGGTGTCGTGGCGCACACGGTCGGGTCGGTGACCGCCACCATCGCCGGTGCGGGCGGCATCGGGCTGCTGCTGGCCACCCAGGCGACCGTAGCCTGGCGACGGGCCCGCACTCGGAACGACCCGGAAGCGGTAGCGATCTGAAACGGAGTCATCACATATCGCGATTGTCAAACATGAAGGACCCCTCGGCTGCGGCCCGCTAGCCCGCGGGCACGTACGGTGAACATTCGGCCTGGGATGGAGGGAAGTGGTCACATGTCGCGGTTGCGCATGGCGAACACCTCCTCAGTGCGCGTCTCGGGCACGGGCGTGCCGCTCCGAACGGCGTTCGGCATGCGGCGCCGGGCAGAGGGTAGGGGGTCGTGGTGAAGAACAGTTTGACTGACCAGAAGACTTCTGGGGCAGTCGGCCGGCCCTCGATTCGCAACTGGGATCTGTGGACGTTGCGACCGGCCGCACTGGTGTACTTCCTCCTCGTCGAATCGGCCGTCGCCGCTGCCGCCATTTGGCTGCTCACCGGGCTCGACTCCGTCTCGAACGCCGATTGGCTGCGGTTCGGCGCGGTGATGTTCGCCATCACCGTGCACCTGATGATCGTGCGCCGGGCCGAGGAATCGCGGCGCAACGAGTCGGCCGGCCCGCACATCGACCTCACGTCGGTGTGGACGTTCGCCGCCGCCATCGCCCTGCCGGGCGCGCTGGCCGTGCTCGCGACGGTCTGGATGCGGATCCTGATCCAGCCGATCGCGCGACGGCAGCCGTACCGGTTCGTGTTCAGCACCGCGAGCATCCTCGGCGGCACCATGCTGGCGTGGGCCGTGGTGCACCTGTCCGGCCTGTCGCTGCTGGCCACCGGCCGCATCCCGACCGACCTGGTCCTCGTGCTCGTGCTCATCGTGGCCGGGGTGGTCAACTGGGGCGCGCAGGGCGCGAACATCGCCATCGCGTTGAAGATCGTCACCCCGCACACCCGCCTCCAGGAGTTCCTGGGCTCGCGGGCGGACAACATGCTGGAGCTGAGCACGCTCGGCGCGGGCGCCATGCTCGGCATGCTGATGACGACGCACTGGGTGGGCCCGCTGCTGCTGGTGTTCCCGGTGATCCTGGTCAACGCGCTGCTCTACCACGCCGCCCAGCGGCGGGCGCACCTCGAACGGCTGCTGCGCGAGCAGGAGCAGCTCCAGGCGCGGCTGGCCGAGGACGCGCACACCGACTACCGGACCGGGCTGCTCAACACCAACGGCCTGGCCGAGTACGCGGGCAGGCTCACCGACCGGTGCCGCCACGACGGGCAGCCGGTGACCGTGCTGGCCATCGACCTGGACCACTTCAAGCGGATCAACGACACCTGGGGCCACCCGGCGGGCAACGCCGTGCTGGCCGAGGTCGGTCGGATCCTGCGGGAGAAGCTGCGGCCGGGTGACGTGGCCGGGCGCGACGGCGGCGAGGAGTTCGTCGTCGTGCTGGCCGACACGGGCCTGGCGCAGGGCACGGCCATCGCGGAACGGGTGCGCGAGGCGATCGGTGAGATGTCCGTGGTGACCACCGACAAGCACCGCAACACCGTCACCCTGAGGGGTCGGAACCTGCCGTTGACGCCGGAGGGGCCGGAGGTGCGCGCCATCTCGGCGTCCATCGGCGTGGCCGTGCTGCCGGACAACGGCGACTGCCTGTCCGACGCGCAGCACTGCGCGGACGCGGCGCTCTACGCGGCCAAGGAGAACGGCCGCAACCAGGTGCGCGTCGCCGCCGGTGAGATCAGGATCCTGCCCGCGCAGCGGGTGGACCAGCCGGTCGAGGGCGACACCGCCGAGGTCAGCCGCACCGCTTAGGTCGGCTGCACCGCTTAGGTCGGCTGCACCGCGCAAGTCCGCCACACCGGGCGGGACGGGGGTGGGTAAGGCGGTCCGCGCGGACCTGGCTCGTCGAGCAGCGTGACGACCGGGGGTCCGGGCGCGGGTCGTTCGGCCACCGCGTCCGCGGTGGTCCAGGCACGTCACCGCCGTGCTCCGCATGGCACCCGTTCCCGCGTGCGGCCCACGTTCGGGCCTCTCGGTGCCCCCTCACGGCCTGACTACCCACTCCTGGCCTACTTCAAACCTGCTAGGCGACTTTTTCCTTCTTGGTCCCCAGCAACCGGCAGATCAGGTAGATCAGGAACGACACGGCGGTCACGAACGCGCTCACCGGCATCCCCGGTGCGAGTGACAGCACCATCCCGCCGAGCACCGACACCTCGGCGAACACCACGGCCAGCACGGTGGCGCGCAACGGGCTCGCGGTGACCCTCGTCGCCGCCGCCGCGGGCGTGATCATCAGCGACAGCACGAGCAGCGCGCCCACCAGCTGCACGCTCAACGCCGTCGCCACGCCCACCAGCACCGCGAACACCACCGACAGCGTGCGCACCGGCACACCGCGCGCCACGGCCACGGCGGCGTCCACGCTGGCGAAGTGCAGCGGCCGGTAGATGACCGCGAGCACCACCAGCACGGCGACCGACGAGCCGATCAGCAGCCACAGGTCGGTCGACCCGACGCTCACCACCTGCCCGGTGAGCAGCCCGAACTTGTTCGCCGAACGCCCCTTGTAGAGGGCCAGGAACAGCACGCCGAGACCCAGTCCGAACGCGAGGATCGCGCCGATCACCGAGTCCCGGTCCGAGTCGCGCCTGCTCAGCAGCCCCAGCAGCAGCGCCGCGAGCACCGAGCCAGCCAGCGCGCCGTAGCCGACGCCGACGCCGACCAGCAGGGCGGCCGCGCCGCCGGTGAACGCCAGCTCGCTCGTGCCGTGCACGGCGAACGCCATCTTGCGGGTCACCACCAGCGGCCCCAGCAGGCCCGCCACCAGGCCCAGCACCGCGCCCGCGATGAGCATCGGCTGGACGTAGCCCAGCAGCTCCACCGTGAGCCCCACGTCGAAGAAGTCGTCCATCAGCCCTCATCCGCCACGTGGTGCGGCTCGTCCTCGCACACGTGCTGCGCGCCGACCACGTGGATCTGGTCGCGCACGCGGACCACCTCGACGTTCGTGCGGTACAGCTCGGTCAACGTCCGCGAGGTCATCACCTCGGCGGGCGTGCCGATCCGGAACCGGCCGTCGACCAGGTACAGCACCCGGTCGACCAGCGGCAGGATCGGGTTGATCTCGTGGGTCACGAACAGCACGGCCGTGCCCGCCGCGCGGCGCCGGGCGTCGATCAGGTCGCTGACCACGCGCTGGTGGCCGAGGTCGAGCGAGAGCAGCGGCTCGTCGCACAGCAGCACCTCGGGGTCGCCCACCAGGGCCTGCGCCACCCGCAGCCGCTGCTGCTCGCCGCCGGAGAGCAGGCCGACGGGCTCGTCGGCGTACCGCGTCGCGCCGACGGACTCCAGCGCCGCGTCCACCCTGGCCCGGCGTTCGCGCCGGTTGCGCCAGCCGACGCCCCAGGAGTGCCCGTCCAGGCCGAAGCCGACCAGGTCGCGGCCCCGCAGGACGAGGCTGACGTCGAGCGCCCGCTGCTGCGGGATGTAGCCGATGCGCCGGTTGCCGCCCGCCACGCGCACCGTGCCCGCGGACAGCTGCTGCAGGCCGAGCAGCACCCGGATGAGGCTGGTCTTGCCGGAGCCGTTGGGTCCGAGGACGGCCACGAACTCGCCGGGGGCGACGTCCAGGTCCAGCCCGTCCCACAGCACCCGGTCGCCGTAGGACAGCCGCGCGCCGCGCAGCGCGACCGCCGCGCGGGTCGACCTGTCCGCCGCCTGGGTCGTCTTGCCCGAGAGCGTCATGTACCGAGCGCTCCCACCAGCGAGTCCACCTGCTTCGTCATCCAGTCAAGGTAACCCGTGACGCCTTCCGGCAGCGTCTCGGTCACCTCCGCGACGGGCAGTCCCGCCGCCTTCGCCCCCTCGACGACCTGCTTGGTGGCGGCGTTCTCCGTCTGCGCGTTGTTGACCAGCGCGGTCACCTGCTTCTGCTCGACCAGGCGGGTGACGTCGGCCAGCGCGGCGGCCGGGATGTCGGTCTCGTTCTCCACGGCGTCGCTGAACGACTCGGGGGTCACGTCCTCGACGCCCGCGGTGTCGAGCAGGTAGTGCGCCACCGGCTCGGTCGCCAGGACCTTCTTGCCCGCGCCCTTGCCGGCGACGCGCTGCTCCAGCTCGGTCAGCTGGGCGTCGAACCGCTCGGCGTTGCCCTCGAAGGCGGCCTTGCGGTCCGGAGCGATGGCGCCGAGGTCGGCGGCGGCCTGGTCGGCGACCTTGCGGACGGTCGCGAAGTCGTACCAGACGTGCTCGTTGACGGAGTGGTCGTGGCCGGCCTCGTCGGTCTCCGGCTCGGCGGACGCCCCCGGCTCCTCGTGGTCGGAGGCCTTGCCGGACAGCGTGAACGCCTCGATCTTCCGGGCGGCCTCCTTGTGGGCGGCCTCGGTGTCCGGGCCGAGCAGCGTGGCGAAGAAGTCGTCGTAGCCGCCGCCGTTGAAGATCACCAGGTCGGCGTCGCGCACCGCGGCGAGGTCGGACGGCTTGCTCTCGTAGGAGTGCGGGTCGCCGGACGGGTCGTCGATGATCGCGCCGACCTCGACGGCGTCACCGCCGACGGCCTCGACCACGCTGCCCCACACGTTGGTGGAGGCGACGACCTTGATCTTGCCGTCGTCCTCGGCGGCGGGGGTGCCCTGCGCGCCGCAGGCGGTGAGGGCGACGGCGGTCGCGGCGGCCACCGCGCCGAGCAACGCGTTGCGGACGGTCATCAGAGCACTCCTCGACAGGCGGATGTATAGGCAATGGAAACCGTTGTCGAGTTCAGTTTAGAACGCTCCGCTACCCACATGTCCACCGACCGGGTGTTCCGCGCACCACAGGGGCCACCTCACCCCCAGAACGGGGAGGTGGCCCCTGTGGTGTGCGCGGGTGGTGCGTCAGTCGGTCAGGCGGTAGCCCGACTCCGGGTGGAACAGGTGCACCTCGGAGGCGTCGCGCACGGCGACCTTCACGGTCTGGCCCAGGGTCGGCGGCGTGCGGCCGTCGACGCGGACCACGAACCGCTCGGGCACGTCACCGATGCGGACCGAGCCGTGCATGAGCGCGTCCGCGCCCAGCTCCTCGACCAGCTCGACGGTCATGTCCATGCCCTGCTCGGTGGAGCTGACCAGCGCCAGCGACTCCGGCCGGATGCCGAACGTGACCTCGGACAGGCCCTCGCCCGCGGCCTTGTCCAGCGCGCGGCGCTCCAGCGGCACCACGATGCCGTCGAGCTTCGCGCCCTCCGACGTCAGCGGCACGGTCTTGAGGTTCATCGCGGGCGAGCCCATGAAACCCGCGACGAACGCGTTGGCCGGCTTGTCGTACAGCGCGCGCGGGGTGTCGCACTGCTGGAGCAGGCCGTCCTTGAGCACGGCGACCCGGTGGCCCATGGTCATGGCCTCGACCTGGTCGTGCGTGACGTAGATGGTGGTCGTGCCCAGCCGCGCCTGGAGGGCGGCGATGTTCGCGCGGGTCTCCACGCGCAGCTTCGCGTCCAGGTTGGACAGCGGCTCGTCCATGAGGAACACGGAGGGCTCGCGGACGATCGCGCGGCCCATCGCGACGCGCTGCCGCTGGCCACCGGACAGCGCCTTCGGCTTGCGGTCCAGGTACTTCTCGAGGTCGAGCATCCGGGCCGCCTCCGCGACCTTCTCCCGGATCTCGGTCTTGTTGACGCCGCGCAGCTTGAGCGCGAAGCCCATGTTCTCCGCGACGGTCATGTGCGGGTACAGCGCGTAGGACTGGAACACCATCGCGATGTCGCGGCCCTTGGGCGGCACGTTGGTGACATCCTTGCCGCCGATGTGGATGGCGCCCTCGTCCACGTCCTCCAGACCCGCGAGCATCCGCAGCGCGGTGGACTTGCCGGAGCCGGACGGACCGACCAGTACCAGGAACTCGCCGTCGGTGACGTCCAACGACAGCTCGTCGACCGCGCGGACCGGCGGGTTGCCGGAGAAGATCCGCGAAGCCTTGACGTAGGCGACCTCAGCCATGCCACGCACCTTTCACTACCAAGCTTTGCCGCAACGCTAGGCATTGCAAGCGCTTACGGGAACGGGTGTATTGGTCTAATTCCGCATCGGTTCAGCCGCGGGGGTCTGGTAGTGGTGGGACATGGCCACCGACCTCGTGCTCGTCCGCCACGCCCTCCCCGTCGTGCCCACCCCGGACGGCCCGGACGAGCTGACCCGGCCGCTGGTGCCGGAGGGCTTGGTCCAGGCCCGCGAGCTCGTCCCCGAGCTGCTCGCCCTGCGTCCGACGGCGGTGTTGTCGAGCCCGTACCTCAGGGCCGTGCAGACCGTGCGGCCGACGGCCGAGGCGCTGGGCGTGGAGGTGGAGGCCCGGTGGGAGCTGCGGGAGTGGGACTCGGGGATCACGCCGACGCCCGACTACGCGCGGCACTTCTCGCACAGCTGGGAGCACCCCGAGGAGGCGCGGCCGGGCGGGGAGAGCATGGCGGCGCTGAGCGCGCGCCTGCTGCGGGCGTTGACGGCGGTGGCCGCCGAGCACGAGGGCGGCGTGGTGCTGATCGGCACGCACGGCACGTTCGCCGCGCGCACCCTGCTGGCGGCCGGCCGCGCGGTCTCGTGGTCGTTCCTGAAGGACATGCCGATGCCCGCCGTCTACCGGGTGCGGTGGGACGGAGACCACCCGGTCGAGGCACGCGGTCCAGGCCTTTGACCAGCGGTCTTGCCGCTGGACGGGCCTGCCGCGGCTCCCTAGCCTGTGCGGTGTGAAGGTCATCAGCAAGCAGGAGTTCACCGACCACCCCGCCGAGGTGGTGGAAGCCGTCGAAGCGGGCGAGACGTACTACGTGACGCGGGACGGGGTGGAAGTCGCCGAAGTCCGCCCGCGCGAGGGCAGGCGGCGCCTGACCTCGGAGGAACTCGTCGAACGGCACAAGCACCTGCCGAGGGTCGACTACGCGGCGATGCGCGCGGAAGGGGACGAGTTCTTCGGCGGCGCGGATCGCATCGGGGACGACGACCCGTGGGAGCGCGGTCGTGGCTGACCGCCACACCTCCGGCGTCCTGGACACGTCCACCTACATCGACCTCGGCGTGCTGGCCCCGGAGGTGCTGCCGGAGGTTCCGGAGATCACCGCCATCACGTTGGCCGAGTTGCACCACGGCGTGGCGGCCGCGAGGGACGCCGCCTCGTACATGGCCCGCACGCAGCAGCTGGCCGCCGCGATCGTGGAGTTCGAGCCGCTGCCGTTCGACAGGCAAACGGCCACTCGCTACGGCACGCTGATCGCCCTGACGCTGGATGTGGGGCGTGACCCGCGATCGCGCCGGCTGGACCTGATGATCGCGGCCACCGCCTCGTGCCACGGCCTGCCGCTGTACACCCGCAACGCCAAGGACTTCGTCGGCCTGGAGTCGCTGGTCGAGGTCGTCGAGGTCTGAGCCGGGGCCCCCGCGCCGTGCGGAGGCCCCGGCGGTTCAGCCCTTCACCGCGCCCGACGACAGGCCCGTCACCAGGAACCGCTGCACCAGGTAGAACACCACGACCGCGGGGATCGCGACGAGGATCGAGGCGGCCGCCAGGTGACCCCACTCGGTCCGGTTCTGCTGCACGAACACCTGCAGTCCGACGGCCAGCGTCTTCGACTCGTCCGCCGCCGACAGGAACGCCGACGCGAACGCCACCTCGCCCCACGCCGTCAGGAACGCGTAGAACGCGGTCACGGCCAGGCCCGGCCGGGCCAGGGGCAGCACCAGCCGCCAGAACACGCCGAACGGCGACAGGCCGTCCACCCGCCCGGCCTCGTCGATGTCGTTCGGGATGGTGTCGAAGTAGCCCTTCAGCATGTACGTGCAGAACGGCACCGCGGTCGTGCAGTACACCAGCACCAGGCCCAGCGACGTGCCCTGCAGCCCCAGCGCCAGCAGGATGTTGTACAGCGGCACGATCAGCACCGCGAACGGGAACATCTGCACGACCAGGAACGACAGCATCAGCGACCGCTTGCCCGGGAACCGGAACCGCGACACCGCGTACCCGGTGGTCGCGGACAGGAACACCGCCAGCACCGTGGTCATCAGCGCGATCAGCACCGAGTTGCCGAACCAGGCCAGGAAGTCGCCCTTCTCGCCGGCCAGGATCCGCCCGTAGTTGTCCAGGCTGGAGTCGTTGAGCAGCTTCGGCGTGGTCTCCACCGCCTTGGCGTCCGGCTTGAACGACGTCACCAGCACCCAGAACACCGGGAACACCGCGATCAGCGACGCCACGACCAGCGCGCCGTGCAGCCCGGCGCTCGCGACCGCGGACCGCTGCGAGCGCTTGCGCGCGCGGACCGGCCGGACCACCTTCGACGACGCGGCTTCGACCGTCATCACCACACCTCGCCTTGCTTGCGCAGCGCACGCCGGTACACGCCCGCGAACACGAGCAGCACGGACAGGATCAGCACGCCGTAGGTCGACGCCACCGCGAAGTCGCGGGACGCGCCGGAGAAGAACCGCTCGAACGCGTAGGTCACCAGGATCCGGGTGTTCGGGTTCGGCCCGGTGATCAGGTAGATGACCGCGAACATGTTGAACGTCCAGATGATGCCCAGCAGCACCACCGTGCTGGACACCGACCGCAGGCCGGGCAGCGTCACGTCGCGGAACCGCTGCCACGCCGTCGCGCCGTCGACCTCGGCCGCCTCGTAGAGGTCGCCGGGGATCGACTGGAGGCCGCCCAGCAGCGCCACCATCATGAACGGCACGCCCAGCCACACGTTGACGATGATCACCGCGACCAGCGCCCAGTTCGACTGGCCGAGCCACACCGGCGGGTCGTCCAGCCCCAGGAAGCGCAGGAACTGGTTGATGATCCCGTACTGCGCGTTGAACATGTACTTCCAGGCGAACGCGCTGATGAACGCGGGCACCGCCCACGGCAGGATCAGCAGCACCCGGTAGACCGCCCGGCCGCGCACCTCCCGGTTGAGCAGCAGCGCCAGCCCCAGGCCGATCGCGTAGTGGAAGAACACGCAGCCGAACGTCCAGATCAGCGTGCGCACCAGCGTGGACCAGAACGCGCCGTAGCTGGCGTCGCCGGACAGCACCTTCAGGTAGTTGCCCAGGCCGACGGAGACGTAGGTCGCCGGTCGATCGAGGATCGGGTTGGCGATGTTGCCCTCGTTGATGTCGGTGAAGGTGAAGAACACGCCCTGGGCGAGCGGGAACAGCACCAGCACCGCGATGACCACCACGACCGGCAGCACCATCGCGTACGCGTACCAGTGCCGGTCCAGGAACCTGCGCACCGAAGTCTCCCTTCGCCGCCCCACGACGCCCGGCCCTCGGGGGGGCCGGGCGTCGCGGGGGATGGTCAGCCGACGGTGTACTCGGGGACGACGGTGTCCTTGTAGGTCTTGGCGACCTCGTCCAGCGCCGTCTTGGCGTCCTTCTTGCCCGCCAGCACGTCGGCGTAGGCGATCTTCAGCGGGTCGAACAGCTGGCCGCCCTCGGGGATCCACGCGCGCGGGTGGGCGGCGGTGACGACCGGCTCGAACGCGGACACGACCGCGTTGGCCTTCACGTCGGCGTTGTCGTAGGCGGACTTGCGGGTGGGCAGCAGGCCCAGCTCCTTGGCGACGCGGACCTGCGACTCGACGCTGCTCATGCAGGCGATGAACTTGACCGACGAGTCCTTGGCCTTGGTGCCCTGGCGGATCACGTAGTCGTGGCCGCCGACCGGCGCGGAGCCCTTGCCCGCGGTGGCGCCGGGCACGGGTGCGATGCCGAGGTTGGTGGCGTCGCCGAACGCGGCGCCCTTGAGGTAGTCGGCAACCGACCACGGGCCGTTCACGACCATGGCGACCTCGCCGGAGGTGAACGCGGCCTGCATGTTGTTGTAGGAGTTCGCCGGGTCCAGCGCGGTGGTGGCGGCCTTGGCGTCGAGCAGGCCCTTGGCGGTCTCCAGCGCCTTCACGTTGTCCGCGGAGTTGACCACGATCTTCTTCGCGTCGGCGTCGACCAGGTCGCCGCCCGCGCCGTAGACGAACGGCAGCGCGTAGTACGCGTCGTTGTTGATGAAGATCGTCTTCTCGCCGCCGAGCTTGGCCGCGGCGGCCTTGACGTCGTCCCACGTCTTCGGCGGCTCGACGCCGGCGTCGGCCAGCAGCTTCTTGTTGTAGAACAGCGCCAGCGAGTCGGTGACCTGGGGGACGCCGTAGGTCTTGCCGTCGTACTCGGTGGAGCCCAGCGGGGTGTCCAGGAAGTCGGACGTGTCGCTCGCCAGCTCCGTGCCGGTCAGGTCGACGACGTAGCCCAGCTTGGCCAGCTGCGACACCCACGCGACCTCGGCGCGGAAGACGTCCGGGCCCTGACCGCCCTGGGCCGCGGTCCGGTAGTTGTTGAGCGCCTGGTCGAAGGCGACCGTCTCGGTCTTCACCTTGTAGCCGCCCTTGGTCGCGCAGTCCTGCGCGATGGCGGTGAACACCGGGCTCTCGTTCGGGCCGCTGGTGTCCCAGAAGGTGACCTCACCGGAGTCGCCGGACGCCGACCCGCCGCCTCCACCGCCGCACGCGGTGAGGACGAGGGCTCCGGCGGCCGCCACTGCGGTCACGAGGGTGGTACGTCGCATCGTTGCTGTCGTCCCTCCTGCGGCCTCCACCGTGATGAAGGCTCTTGCAAGAACTTGCGAAATTGTTGCCGCGGATTTCATCCCGCCGACCAGGGCCGGGTCAAGGGACTTGACGTAACCAAGCCGTAACGGCCCCGTCACCCGTGAGGAAACCGAGGTGGGCGTTGCAAAAATTTGCCGCTGACGGCAGGCTGCACGCCAACGACATAATCGCGAGGAGGCAGGGTGTCCGGTCTGTCCGAGATCGCCAGGGCAGCCGGGGTGAGCATCTCCACGGTCAGCCGGGTGCTCAACCGCCGGGCGGGCGTGAACGACGAGACGCGGCAGCGCGTGCTCGCGGTGCTTGCGGAAATGCCTTACACACCG
Source organism: Actinosynnema sp. NPDC023658 (assembly GCF_040639995.1). Lineage (NCBI taxonomy): Bacteria > Bacillati > Actinomycetota > Actinomycetes > Pseudonocardiales > Pseudonocardiaceae > Actinosynnema > Actinosynnema sp. NPDC023658. The sequence continues at coordinate 20,917 of NZ_JBFAAX010000060.1, forward strand.
CGCGGCCTCGGTGCCCTCCAGCGGACCGGGGTGATCGGCCTGCTCGTGCCCGAGCTGTCCAACCCGGTGTTCCCGGCGTTCGCCGAGTCGCTGGAGGTGCGCGCCGCGCGGCTGGGGTACTCGTCGCTGCTGTGCAACACGCGGGCGACGGGCGCGGGGGCGATGGGCGAGGAGGAGTACGTGCGGATGCTCCTGGCCCGCGGCGTCGAGGGCATGGTGTTCGTGTCGCCGGAGATCACCAACGTCGAGGTGCCGCTCGGCCAGGCGCCGCGGCCGTCGTACTACGCGAAGCTGCTGGCCGACGGCGTGCACATGGTGTTCCTCAACGGGGCGACGCCGTCGCTGGACGTGCCGGACGTGACCGTGGACGAGCAGCACGCCGGGTACGCGGCGGCCCGGCACCTGGTCGAGCTGGGTCACCGGCGGATCGGGTTCGTGTCGGGACCGGCGCGGTCGTTGCCGTCGCGGCTCAAGCGGGCCGGGTGGGCGGCGGCGCTGGAGGAGGACGGCCTGCCCGCGACGTCGGACTTCGTGGCGCACGCGCCGTTCGGGCCCGAGGGCGGCGCGCAGGCGGTGTCCACGTTGCTGGACACCGTGCGGCCGACGGCGGTGATCTGCTCGTCCGACCACATGGCGATCGGCGTGCTGCGGGAGGCGCACCGGCGCGGGCTGGTCGTGCCGCGCGACCTGTCCGTGGTGGGGTTCGACGACATCCCGCTGGCGTCCTACTGCTCGCCGTCGCTGACCACCCTGGCGCAGCCGATCGAGGAAATGGCGTCGGCGGCCGTGGACGAGTTGGTGCACCGGCTCGACCCCGATCGGCGCAGGCGTCCGGCGGGGAATTACACGCGCGTTTTCCGGCCCCGGCTGGTGGTGCGCGAGTCGTCCGCGCCACCCTCATTGGTTTAGACCATTGTACCCTGAGGTAACCCCGTCCGACGTGCACTGATGAGAAATCAGAGGGACGCCGGTCACCCCCACTTCTGTAATTGGTTCTGAACCGTTACGGTCACTTCATGGCGCGGTCGATGCATGTGCGACGCCCCGCGACGCTCGCCTCACTGGCGGCGGAGCTGGGTGTTTCCCGGACAACGGTGTCCAACGCGTACAACCGTCCCGACCAGCTCTCGCCAGAGCTGCGACGCCGGGTGTTGGAGACAGCGAGACGACTCGGGTACCCGGGGCCCGACCCGGTGGCCCGTTCACTGCGGACCAGGAAGGCCGGTGCGGTGGGCCTGCTGCTCACCGAGAACCTGTCCTACGCGTTCCGCGACCCGGCGGCGATCGGGTTCCTGGAGGGGTTGGCGCTCGCCTGCGAGGACGCCGGGACCGGGCTGCTGCTCGTGCCGGCGAACCCCGAGCGCGAGGACGTGGCGGCCGTGCACCGGGCCGGTGTCGACGGTTTCGTCGTGTACTCGGTGCCCGACGACGACCCGCACCTGGCGGCCGTGCTGGAGCGGCCCGTGCCGACCGTCGTGTGCGACCAGCCCGACCTCGCCAACGTCGACCGCGTCGGCATCGACGACCAGGCCGCCATGCACGCGCTGGCGCAGCACCTGATCTCGTTGGGGCACCGGCGCGTCGGCGTGGTGTGCATGCGGCTGGCCCGTGACCGCAACGACGACTTCGTGACGCCGGACCGGCAGCAGGCGGCGCACTTCCACGTGCAGAAGGCGCGGTTGGCCGGGCTGGCGCAGGCGTTCGCGTCGGTCGGCGTCGACTGGGCCACGGTGCCGGTGGCGGAGCGGTTCGACCACACCATCGCGTCCGGCGCCTCGGCGGCGGCGCAGGTGCTGGAGCGCGACCCGCAGATCACCGCGCTGATCTGCACGTCCGACATACTGGCCCTCGGAGCTCTGAGCGAGGTGCAGCGGCGTGGGATGCGCGTGCCCGTCGACATCACCGTCACCGGGTTCGACGGCATCCGCGAGGCCGAGCAGGCCGGTCTGACCACGGTCCGGCAGCCGGTGCTGGAGAAGGGCCGCGCGGCGGGCAAGCTGCTGCTGGACTCGGCCGAGCGCACCCGTCCCCGGGCCGTCACCCTGTCGACCGAGCTGATCATGGGCGCCACCGCCGCCGCCCCGCGCGGCACGGCCGAGGAACGCTGGTTCGGCCCGTGAACCGCCCCGCCTGACCAACTCCCGAACTGCCGCAGGGGTCCCCGC
>NZ_JBFAAX010000061.1:0-7242 GCF_040639995.1 Actinosynnema sp. NPDC023658
GCGGACGGGCCCGCGTTCCGGGCGCACCGCTCGGCCAACACCGGATCGCCCAGTCGAAGCGCCTGGTCGGCCGCGTCGAGGCACTTCTCGTCCGCGGGGTGGTCTCCGGCGTCCAACTCCAGCGTGATCGCGCGCAGGGCGGCGGCGGGATGGCGCTTCCCCTCCTCCGCCAACGCGGTCGCGAGTGCGCGCCGCAGTCCCGATCTGGCCCGCTCCGGCAACAGGGCGAGGGCGGGCCTGCGGAACAGCGGATGCGCGAGCCTGAGCGCGGGTCGTGAACCGCTCTGGTCGAGCACGACGAGTTCCGAACCCAGCAGGTCACCGACGGCGTGCCGGTCGGCCACCGCCTCGAGCACTTCCTGGTCCAGCGGTTCCGCCATGGCCAAGGCGGCCAACGCGACCCGCTCGGACTCGGAGGTCGCGACGAACCTGTCGTCCACCACGTCGCCGAGGTCCCCCGCGGCGGGCGCCCCCGACCACGTCCACACCGGCCCGGACCGGCGCAGCGCTCCCGAGGCCAGTCCCACTTCGGTCAACTGCCGCAGGTGGAGGGCGTTGCCCCCGGTCCACTCGCGCATCCGCTGGACGGTCAGCTCGTCCACCTTCGCGGCCAGCGCGCCTTCCAGAACGCTCCGTACTCCGGCGCGATCGAGCGGGCTGAGTTCCAGCCGCTCGGCGTACCCGTCACGCCAGAGCGGTGCGATCTCAGCACCGGCCGACCGACCGGACCTGACCGTGAGCAGGAGGTGGACCCGACCGACCACCGCGAGCTGGTGCACCAGTCCGACCGACCTCCGGTCCAACTCGTGCGCGTCGTCGACGACCAGCAGTCGCCCACCGCCGGTGCCCGCGGTGAAGTGGCGGATCAACCGGTACAGGCGCAGCTGCTCGCGGAGGTCCGCGGGCGTGTCGAGCCCGGAATCCAGGTGCGGCAGGAAAGCCCCGAACGGGATGTCGCTCAACGCCGCGGTTGCCGCGACCCACGTCAGGTCCCAACCGCTCGCGGTCACGCGGTCCGCCACCTCACGCGCCAACCGGGTCTTGCCGATCCCCCCGGGTCCGGTCAGCACAGCACTGCCCGTCCCAGTGGTGAGGGCTTCCACCACCCGGTCGACGTCCTGGTCACGGCCTCGCACGGGCCACGTCGTCACTCTCCACAGTATCGAGCGGGCATCCCTCCCCTGCCATCCCCTGATTGAGTACCCACCACTCAATCGCTTGTCCGCCACCTTGCTCGACAGTGTCAGGGTGACGACACCGAGCGGAGACACCTCACTTTCGTTGACATCGGCACATGACGCCGCGTGGGTCCTGGCGGCCCTGGCGGCTTCGGTCCTCCACACGGGGGATCGCCTGCCCGAACCGCTGGCGGGAGTGCTCGCCGCAGCCGGCCTCACCGACCCCGGTGACGGCGGACAGCGGCTGAAGGCGGGGCTGATCAGGAACCCCGACCACGGCGCGGTCGTCCAGGCCGGCATCGAACTCCTCCTCCGGCAAGCCGTGCAGGCGAGCGCGGGCACCCGGGACTGGGCCGCACAACCGGATGAGGTGATGCTCGCCGTGGGACGCCTGACCGGTTCGGGCGCCTCCCTCGTCGCCGCCACTGCCGGCGGACTCGAAGGACTCGCCGCCCGGTTGCGTTCCCCGGGGGCGGCGATCCTCGACGTCGGCACCGGAGTGGGAGAACTGGCGGCCGGTCTGGCAGCCCTCTTCCCCTCGGCGCACGTCACCGGGCTGGACGTGCTGCCGCGAGCGCTGGCCCACGCCAGTCACACCGCGGACCGGCACGGAGTCGCCGGCCGCGTGCACCTGCGCCGTCAAGACGTGGCGACGCTCGTCGACGTGGAGGCCTACGACCTGGCGTGGCTGCCGACGAGGTTCGTCCCGGCCGCCGCCGTCGAGGTCGCGCTACCCCGGTTGCTCGTGGCGCTGCGTCCCGGCGGGTGGCTGTTGGCGTCCGTCGCAAGATCCGCGCAGGACGACTTGGGCCGCGCGGTGCGAACGTGGCAACTCGCGCTGACCGGCGGTGCGCCGTGGACCGCCGACGAGGTCGCCGATCGGTTGACGACAGCGGGGTTCGACCGGGTCGAGGTGCACGCCCCGGTCGAGGGGGAAGGAAGTCCTGGAGTCGGCACCCCCGTGCTGGTGGCCGGGCGGCGCGGCACGCCGTCGGCAGTGGCACCCGCCTGAGCACCTGTCGGTCGCGGTATCGGGTGACACAGTGATCCCGCAGCAACGAAATGTGCGGCTCCACACCGGTGGACGCCCATGGAGAGTGTCATCGCTTTTCACCCGTTCGGCACGCCGTCGCGGGATTACAGTGCGATCCAGTCAAGTCCCGGACGTGGGGGTTCTTCGATGAGAACGACGCGGAGAGCAGGGCTGTTGTCGACGGTGCGGCGGTCCTGGACGGGCGCCGTCGTCGCGGTGCTGGTGGCGGCCGGGGTCGTGGTCACCGCGCCCGCGGCCCAGGCGGCCACCGAGCTGCTGTCCTGCGTGGGCAGCGGTGCCGTCACCTACCAGCCGGGGGTGACCGCGCAGCCCAGGGTCGTCTCCATCAGCTCCAGCGCAAACTACGGCCCCTGCGTGTCCACCGGATCGCCCACCATCACCTCCGGCGGGTACGCGATCGTGGCCAACGGCCTGGTGTCCTGCCTCGGCGGCGGCATCTCCATCACCGTGACCATCACCTGGAACACCGGCGAGACCACCACCGTGGCCGCGGTCGGCCTGGTCGTGCTGCGCCCGACCAACGAAGTCGTCGTGGTCTACCAGGGCACCGTGACCGCCGGCCGGTTCACCGGCGCCGACGTCGTGATGACCGCGGCGCTGCTCAACACCACACCCGCCCAGTGCTTCACCCCCGAAGGCGTCACCGGCACCAGCGGCCCAGCCGACATCACCATCACCCAACTCGCCTGACCCGGCTCGACCGCTGATGTCAGTGGTTGGCTTGGGGTTCCCCGGTGGTCCAGTCCCAGTTGGCGATCGTGGTGCGCATCAGCTGGACGGTGGTCGACAGGTAGCTGTCGGCGCCCCAGTAGAGGGTGACCGTGCGGCGGCAGTCGGGGCTGTCGACGGGGATCCAGGCGATGGGGGCTTGCGTGACGCTGCGGCGGGCGAACGCGGGGGCGAGACCGACGCGCCACATATACCAGATGAGCGCCGCTCGCAAACTTGGCGGCAGGCGGCATTACTCGACGCCGGCTCACAGGTCCGGCCGGACAGCCGCTCTGTTGCCGAGCACCTAAGAAAGCACGGCAGCGGACGCCCGCCACCGAGGCGGTGCTGAGTACTATCACGCCACCTGACCTGCACGGACGATATTTTCGGCAAGCACAGGGCTTCTTCAGACCGTTGGGACGACAGGATTTGAACCTGCGACCCCTTAACCCCCAGGGTGGATCGGATCATGACCTGACCTGAGAAAACGTCGAATCGGCAGGTCACGACGGCACCGTTGAATGCACTTGAGCGCAGCTCGATCCTGTTGTCCCATCTTGACTTCTCCCAATTTCCTCCCATCGTCCTCCCACGACGGGCCCTTGTCGACCGCTGCGGGCGTCGAACGCCTGTGCGCGAATCAAGTGACCAGAGCCCGCAAGCGCGCTCGCTGCCTGCTCACCGCAAGAGACGGACGTGGCGGCTGGTACACCGATCTGGGCCAACTGGTTGGGCCGATCCGGTCATCTTGGGAGCGAATCGGTCCGGTGCGTCGTCTCGGGCGCAGTAGCTTGGTCCGATCTCTGCGTCACCGGAGGGGGAGCCGATGACCGATCCGTTGGCCAATGTGCAGCGCTTGGTGGACGACTGGGAGCGCAATGCCGAGGAGAAGGCGGCGCGGTACGAGTCGATGCGGCAGGAGGTCGAGCGGATCTCCATCACCGCCTCGGCCGCGAACGGGGCGGTGAGCGTGACCGTCGGCCCGAACGGCATCCCCAGCGCGGTGACCATGACCGACGGGGTGAGCCGGTTGCGGCCGGAGCAGATCACCGCGGCCGTGATGGAGGCGATGGGCAAGGCCCAGGCCGGTTATCCGGCCGAGTTGGCGCGGATCGTCGGGGAGACGGTGGGCCCGACCCCCTCCGGGCAGCACATCGTCGCCGTCGCCGAGCGGAACTTCCCCCGGCCCGAGCCGGACGCGCGACCGCCGGCGCCGCCGCGTCGGCCCGGTGATGACGGTGACTTCACCGACGAGAGCTACCTGAGGTGACGCGATGACCGGCTACGAGGCGGTGACCGGGGAGATCGGGGCGTTGGCCGGTCGGGTGGAAGGCCTGGCCGACCGGCTGCGCACGGCCGCCGACGCGGCGCGGACTGTGACGATGAACGACTCCGCCTACGGCGTGGTGTGCCAACCGTTCGCGATGCTGCTGCAGCCGTTCGAGGACATGGGCGTGCAGGCGCTTGCCAAGGCGGCGGAGACGGTGTCGGATAACGCGGCGAAGCTGCGCGAGACCTCCCGTGACTACGACGACCAAGAGTCCGGCGAGTCGGCGCGCTTCGACGGGATGAACACATGAACAACCCCCTGATCGCCGCCCCGCAGAGCGACACGACCGCGGTCACCGGCATCGGCATCGCCGAATCCGCCAACGACTTGGCGCAGGGCATCTCCGACGGCAGCTGGGTCGCGGCCGGACTGGCCGGCGTCGGCGTCGGCCTCGAAGTGCTGTCGATGGTCATCGACCCCATCGGCACCGTCGCCTCCTACGGTGTCGGGTGGCTGATCGAACACGTGCAGCCCTTGAAGGAGGCACTGGATTGGTTCGCCGGCGACCCGCCGGTCATCCGCTCCTTCAGCGAGACCTGGTCCAACGTCGCCGCCGAGATCACCCGCATCGCCGAGGAGCTCGGCACGCAGGACGCACCCGGCTGGCAGGGCGCGGCGGCCGACGGCTACCGCGGGCACGCCGCGCAGACCGCCGACGCCATCGCCGGCGCCGGCTCACTGGCCGAAGGCGTCGGCACCGGTGTGATGATCATGGGCGAGGTCGTCGCCGCCGTCCGCGAACTCATCCGCGACCTCGTCGCCGAAGTCGTCGGCAAACTCATCACCTGGGCACTGGAAGCCGTCGCCACCCTCGGCCTGGCCACCCCCCTCATCGTCGCCCAAGCCACCGCCACCATCGCCCGCGTCTGCAACCGCATCGCCGACCTCGTCCGCAAACTCGTCAAGACCATCGGCAACATCACCCCCCGCATCCGCAAAGTCCTCGACAAACTCGGCGAAATCATGGAAAAGCTGGGCAAACTCGGCCGCCGCGCCGACGGCGGTCCCGGCACCACACCGGGCGGGGCCGGACCCGACGCCCCGACCGTCCGCGACCCCGACGCGCCCGGCTCCTCCCCCGACGGCGTGGACTCCATGTCGGGCGACGGGCAGGACTACGACAACTACCTCGCCAACGACCAGGGCGTCGTCTACGGCGACGACCGTATGTCGATCGGCAACGACCCGGAGACCCAGCGGGTGCGCGACAACGTCCGCAACGAGGGACACCACGACGTGGTCGTGCACGGCTCGTCCGACGGCTGGCCGGTCCCGGGGCACGGGCACAACACGCACCCGGAGCAGATCGTCGAGGCGATCAGGAACAACCCGCACCGCGACCCCAACCAGCCGATCCGGCTGATGGCCTGCCACAGCGGCAATGACGTGGGCTGGGCCCAGCACGTGGCGGACCGGCTCGGCGTACCGGTCATGGCCCCGGTGGACGCGGTCGGTGTCGCCCGCAGGCCGGACTCCATCGCCAGGGTGCGCGGACATGAGCCGGGCGAGGGCTGGCGCTGGTTCCTGCCGAACTACAGTGGAAGTTGACCGAGCGCAAATGGATGGTGGATTTCGTGGTTGAGCTTCGCCCGGTGGGCATCTACGCCGAGTCCTACGCCCGGCCGAGGCCGGAGCTGCCTTCGGTGCGGCAGCAGCCGGTGGAGATCATGGACCGCGCGCGGGTCGTCGACTACATGCGGGCGGTCACGCCGGCGTTCGACGTGCTCGACGTGACCGTGGACCTGGTCGACGGCGCCACGAAGGTCAAGAGCGGCTCGTCGTTGGTGACCGACGGGGTGTGGGTTTGGCGCACCGACTCGATTCGGCACCTGGCCGCGCACGGTCTGCCGATCGACCCAGATTTCCTCGAGCACGTCCGTGCTCGCGACTACCGGGCGCCCGAGGACGTCGAGGTCACCGACGAGCTCGAGGACGCACTCCTGCGGTACTACTGATCCTGCCGGCCGCATCCCTCTTGGTTCAGGTCTCCACGCTACGAGGGGAAGCACAGTGGTCGTGGGGGCGCGCTTGTGCCGGGAGGTTGCCGGCTGAGGCGTTCGATGTTGACCGCGATGGCGGTGAGCACGTGCTGTAGGTGGGTTTTGCTCTGTCCTCGGTAGCGGCAGCGGCGCATGCCATGACCATGGGTGAACTCGAAAATGGTCCCCTCGATGCCGGAACGCACCGCGTAGCGCTTGTGCCAGGCCGGTTCCTGTCGTTCGGCGCGGTTGCGCAGTGCAGTTCGAGCAGCTCTTTCGGAGGGAAGCCCACGCTGCGCGCGGAAGCACGGGAGGTGGTGCACTGGGCCCGGACCGGGCAGGGTTGGCACTGGCTCTTGGTGAAGCGGGCCACGATCAGCGGGGCCGCGGTAGGCGAAGATGTCGGATAGGGGCCGTGCCAGCCCTTGCTGATCTGACCTTGTGGGCAGGTGACCTGGCGACGGTCGAAGTCGATGCGGAAGTCGTCACGGGCGAAGCCCTCGCCCTTGCGGTGCTGGTGGGTGGGGTTTGCAGGCAGCGGTCCGACGACGGTGACCTGGTGTTCGCGTTCGGCCCGCTCCAGGTGGACCAGGGAGGTGTAGCCGCCGTCGACCAGGTGCCGGTCGGGCCGCAGGCCGCGGTGTTGCAGTCTGGTGTGGATGCCGGGCAGGACCGAGGCGTCGGAGCTGGTGGCGGGCATGGTTGCCACGTCGGTGATCACGTTCGGGCTGTCGCCGGAGCAGGTCTCGGTCACGTGCGCGAGGAACCCCTGCCAGCGGGTGACCTGCCCACGACGCGCGTAGCGCACCGTCGGGTCGTAGGGCGAGACGATCCGGAGCGCCGACGGCGGCAGACCACTGCCCTGCTCGTCCTCACGCCACCGCAGGCGGCCCGTGGTGTCCACGTAGTAGTTCTGGACCAGCACCTGCCGCAGAGCCTGGACCTGGAAGACGTCGAGCAGGCCGGGATGGTCGCGGCTGAGGTGTTCGA
>NZ_JBFAAX010000061.1:7252-22192 GCF_040639995.1 Actinosynnema sp. NPDC023658
GCAGGCGGTGGCCGTCCGCCCCGGTGGCGTTGATCCTGGTCTTGGGCCGGGTCGGGTTCTTGCCCAAGCGCACGGGGCGGCCGTAGCGGCGACCCCAGTCTTCCTCTACCAGGCCGTGCAGCGCATGATCGGCGACGCGGGCGAGTTCCTCCAGGGCCGCACGCACCGCCTCTGTCACCAGTTCGAGGCGGGTCAGGTCGCGCACGGCGGCCAGGACGTGGGTGGAGTCGGTGCGCTGGGTGGTGCGCTCGCGGACCAGTCCGGCGTCTTTCAGACGGGCCAGGGCGACATCGAGCAGGTGGTCAGCCCGGCCGGCCCGCAGGAGGCGGTCACGGAAGTCGCCGAGCACGCTGTGGTGGAAGCCGGGATCGTCCAGCTCCAGACCAAGGGGGTACTTGAAGTCGATGCGACAGCGCACGGCCTCGGCGGCGCCGCGGTCGGACAGGCCCGGCAGGAACTGCAGCACGCTCACCGTGGCCAACTGGGCGGGCGAGAGCCCAGGGCGCCCGTTACGCGAGTAGCAGTCGGCGAAGTCCTCGTCCCTCCACAGACCCTCGAGGTGGTCACGCACCCACATCGCCGTCGTACCACCGGGATTACTGGCTCGCGCCATCCGCGCGGTGAGCTCCGGAACCTCCATCACAGGCCTGGGACCAACCGGTAACGACATCCGACCACCTCAGGGAGCATTGCGACTTCACCGACCCCGGAAGCCTCGCTGTTACCTACCGGTCACCCTCCACGACACACCGACCGTTCCAAGATCACCGACAGAGTCAAGCTAAGACTCCAGCACGGTGTCCACGAGCCAACACTAACGCCGAGCGGTTCGTCGGGATCGTCCGACGCGAAGTCACCGGCCGCTGCTCATCCTCAACGAACACCACCTGCGGGCGGTGCTGAACCGCTACGCGATCCACTACAACCACCGCAGACCACACCGAGCTCAGCAACCTGCACCACCACGACCGGACTACCCGATCGCAGATCCGGGCTGTACCTCGATACGTCGCCGACCAGTCCTCGGCGGCCTGATCAACGAGTACGAACCCTTAGTAGCCTAACCGCAGGTCAGACTACGTGGCTGACTTCTGACATCTGACAGGGTTCCACGCCTGGAGGAACCGGGCCCCGTCGGGGCGGACGATGCGGCAAGCCTGGCTGACAGACCTCATCGTACGGATCCACGCCGCCGCACGCGGTGAGGCGCTCCGGTTGTGGTGGAGGCTTCATTCCTTGAGAGGATGGAGTCATGGCACGACCTTCACGGCACCCGGTCGAGGTGCGGGAGCGCGCGGTGCGTCTGGTCCGGGAGCACCGGGACGAATACCGGTCGGAGTGGGCGGCGATCTGTTCGATCGCGGAGAAGTTCGGGGTGTCCGGCGAGACGCTGCGCAACTGGGTGCGTCAGACCGAGGTCGACGACGGACAACGTCCGGGGACCACGACGGACGAGGCGGCGGAGCTCAAACGATTGCGGCGCGAGAACGCGGAACTCAAGCGGGCCAACGAGATCCTGAAGTCCGCGGCCAGTTTCTTCGCGGCGGAGCTCGACCGCCCACACACCAGGTGATCGCCTACATCGACGCGCACAGGGATCGATTCGGGGTCGAGCCGATCTGCGCCGTCCTGCGCCAGGCGGGAGTCGCGATCGCCCCGAGCAGTTACTACGCGTCCAAGTCGCGTCCGCCGTCGGTGCGGGCTCGCCGTGACGAGTGGCTGTCGGTCGAGATCACGAACGTGTGGAAGGACAACTACGAAGTCTACGGGGCGCGGAAGGTATGGCAGGCCCTGCACCGCAAGGGAATCGGTGTGGCCAGGTGCACGGTCGAGCGGCTGATGCGTGAGTTGGGCATCACCGGCGCCGTCCGCGGCAGGGCCAAGCGCACCACCGTTCCCGCCGCGGACGGCGTGCGCGCCGGTGACCTGGTCAATCGGAGGTTCACCGCCGAACGCCCGAATGCCTTGTGGGTGGCCGACTTCACCTACGTGGCCACCCGGTCGGGCACCGTCTACGTCGCGTTCGTGATCGACGTGTTCTCCCGCCGGATCGTGGGCTGGAAGGCCGACACCCGGATGCGGACCGACCTGGTGCTCGACGCGCTGGAAATGGCCTTGTGGACCCGCGACCACGCCAGCCGCCCCGCAGGCCCCGGCCTGGTCCACCACTCCGACGCGGGCAGCCAGTACACCTCGATCAGCTTCACCGACCACCTGGCAGCCACCGGTGTCGACGCCTCGATCGGCTCGGTCGGCGACGCCTACGACAACGCCCTGGCCGAGTCCACGATCGGCCTCTACAAGACCGAACTGATCAACAAACAAGGCCCCTGGCACACCCGCGACCAGGTCGAATACGCCACATTGGAGTACGTCGACTGGTACAACAACCGGCGGCTCCACGGGAAGATCGGCCACGTCCCGCCCGTCGAGCACGAGGCCGTCTACTACCGTGAGCACCAGCCAACCCCGGCTGGAGCGATCAACTAATCGAGTCTCCATCAATGCCGGAGCGCTTCACCTCGAACTCAAAGGTTCCTTCGAGTTTGCTGGTCAGTGCCCAGAGTCGGAGGCTGGCGGCCTCAAACAGCTCGTCCACGACCGTTTCCTGCTTGCCGTAGGCCCGCTGGAAGTGCCGGATGGTGGCCTTCAGGTCGGCCACCGACATCCGTGCGTTCACGGTCGAGGCTTCGCTACGGGCCTGGAGGTACCAGCCGAGGAACGGCACGATCTCACGCAACTGCTTCTGGTGCTTACGGACCGAGTCCGGGTGCTTGTTGGCCTCGCGCGCCAACAGCAGGTCCACGTAGGAGTCGTAGAGTTCGGTGCGCTGGGTGGGCGTGGCCTCACCGTGCTTGTGAAGCAGATCGAGCAGGATCGTCAGCTGCATCGGGTTGCCAGCGAGTTCGCCGATGTAGGGTTCCTTGCTCTTGTCCCGAAAGCTGCTCCGCAGCGCCTTACCCTCGCTCCCGCGTATCCCTCGAACCTCGCACCACTTGCGCAGGTAATCGTCCCGTTGTCCGCGATCGAGTGGGTTGAGTACGAGCAGATCGAACATCTCTGGTGAGGGCTCCGGGAGCGCTTCGGTGCTGGGCCTTGTTGTGACGACCACGCGAGGAGGGGTCGTGTAAGCCTTTCCCCGGCGACAGAACTGCTCGATCGCCTCGACGACCTTCTTACGCGTCGCCAGCCGTCCGACTTCGTCGATGCCGTCAAGGACGATGATCGTCGGCACGCGCTCCAACAGGTCCTGGACGAGCTGCGGCGTGACCTCGATCCCGCCGCTGGCGTAGGTCATGAGATCGGCGAGGAAACACTCGACAGTGGACTGCGACGCTAGTCGCCGCACGGTCCTCGTCGACGTCCTAGCGTCCCTGTCCCACACATCGGTACCCGACAGCCACCTCGCGTAGTCGCTGAGGTCGGCGCGCAAGGGGAACAATGGGAGGTCGACCGACGGCAAGCCGTCAGGACGCTGCAGGGCGGGAACGAACGCTGCGCGGTACGCCTGCGAGACATACTGCGACAGGGTCGACTTGCCCTGTCCTGGAGCACCGCGGACTAGCACGCACCGACGAGCCGATCTACTCAACAGGTGGGCAGCGGCGCCTCCCACCGGTTCCGCGTCCTGGACGCGGCTGCGCCCTGCGGTCCGCAGAAGCCGGTCTGCGGTGACGTCGACAAACAGGTCGGCGACCTTCTCGCGGTCGATGTCCACCTGGCTGAACTTGACACGCTCGTCGTCGTCCCATTGCGTCGCCGCGACCTTGCGCACCAAGGCACGAAGCCCACTCTCCGCGCGTGCCGCAGCCTCGTCGCTGATGAGGTACCGGATGAGGTCCCAGCCCGCCAGCATGTCCGCGTACTGCCACTTGATCTCGGTCGGGGCGTTGTCGACCATGCCGTCGATCGCCTCGCGCCACAACGCGGTCATCTGTTCGAACCCGAACTCCTTCGCGAACCGGTCGAGTTCCGAGTTGAGCTGGTCGAATGTCCCCTGTCCCGGCTTCGCGGTGCTTGGCACGTTCGTCACCAACGCATACCGTCGCACACCCTGCGCGGCGAGACGACGAAGGTTCGTCGCTTCCTTGGCCACCATCGCACCGAGCCACGCGACCGGATCCTTGTGCCGACCGTCGGCCGACCACTTCACCTGGTAGACGAGCCACTCTGCGGGTGCGCTCCCCTCCGGGGCGTTCCTCACCAGACCGTCCCTGCCACCGTCGGACTGCCGCAACGCCAGTGGGACGAAACCTTCGAACCGAGCAGTCAACAGCGCGCCGACCAACAACTGGAAGTCATGGTCGCCCAGACGCTCGTACAGATACTTGTGGCGGCTCTCTGCCAAGTCGACTCCTTCGACGAGTCACCGATCATCCCATCCGAATGCCCACCGATCGACGCAACACACGGACACCGCCACCGGCGACGGCCCGGGATCACGCGGGCGGTCGATCAACTCGATCGGGTCGGCCGGACACCCTGCACGCGAGGTAGAGAAAGGATCTTGTGGAAGCCAGTCGGGCTCCGTTGCGTACGCTGCGGCCGTGACGAAGGACGGCATCCCGGTACGGGTGTGGTGTTGGCCCGGCAACAACGACCAGCAGGTCCTGGCCGAGGTCAAGGACGACATGCGGCACTGGAGACTCGGACGGGTGATCATCGTGGTCGACCACGACTTCTCCCGCGCCGACAACCTGGCTAGCCAAAGCAGCCGCAGTGGACAACGCGCTGCGCGCGTCGACCACTGCCAGGAAGAACACCCGGATGGAGGACACGATTCGCTTTAGCCAACGCGACCCCATTTGGCCCTGCGCAAACCGATCCTCCCAAATTCCTCCCAAACGCGCGGTTACCAACCAGTACAGACCACTGTGGATGGTCGCTTCAAGATCAAATCAAACGCGCGAAGAAGCCCGCTGACCTGGGCTTTAATCCAGATCGAGCGGGCTTCTTCAGACCGTCGGGACGACAGGATTTGAACCTGCGACCCCTTGACCCCCAGTAGCGGGGTCGTCGTCAGAGCCTCCGTCGACGTTTCCAGATCGGTCAAGTTGAGGAAGTTCCGGGCGGGCGTGTCCCTTCGGACGGCTTTTTGCGGAGTTCAGGGGTGCTGAAGGTGTCGCGCCGCGACACCACTCCCCCACTGTGGAGGCTCCCATGGTCAACGACATTCCCGGCCGGGCGGACGATCACGCCGTCAACCGCGCCGACGGACAAGCAGCGGTCGACCTCGACCAGATCGCTCCGGACCCCGTGGAGCACGGGGATGGTCTGCGGCTGTTGCACACCCCGGCGCAGGCGGCGCGCGTGTTGTCGGTGCGCGAGTCGTGGTTGCGTCGCATGGCCGGACGGCGGGAGATCCCCTGCACGTTCCTGGGCAAGCATCTGCGGTTCTCCGACGCCGACCTGCTGGCGATCGTCCGGGACGGCGCCCGCACCGCACGCGGAGACGCGGGCAGGCCCTCGGCGCGGTCGGGTGGTTTTCGGCGCCGCTGAACACAGATGTATTGCCCTCTGGCCGGTATGGAGCGTCACTGCTGTGTGTCCGTCCGATCCCGGACGGACACACAAAGTCAACGGAAGGCAGGTTTTCGATGGCATGGGTCGAGAAGCACGGTGACGGGTTCCGTGTGCGCTACCGGTTGCCCGACGGCGCACTGGTCTCGGAGAAGGGGTTCGCGACCAAGCGTGAGGCCGATGACCGGGCGGCGGACGTGGAGTCCGATCACCGACGGGGCCGGGTGGTGGACCCGAGGTTGGCGCAGATGCCGGTCGGTGAGTGGGTGGCGCGGTGGGTCGAGGCCCACGACGTCAGCGGTGTCACCGCCGCCACCTATGACTCGCATCTGCGCAACCACATCCTGCCCCGCTTCGCCACGACCGAGCTGGGCGAGCTGTCCCGGTTGGTGATCAAGGCGTGGGCCAAGACGTTGCGGCGGTCGTTGAGCGAGCGCAGCGTCGCCGACGTGGTCGGGTTGCTGTCGATGATCCTCGGCGAGGCAGTCGACGAAGGGCTGATCGGGTCCAACCCGTGCCGGCGGCTGCGGCTCAACTCCGGTGACCAACCCGAACGGCCGCACGCCGACCCCGACGAAGTGACCGCGCTGGCCGAACGCGCATCGGCCCGCAACGGCGTCCTGATCGTCACAGCCGCGTACACCGGCATGCGCTGGGGTGAACTGGCCGGACTGCAGTGGACGCGGGTCGACCTGGACAAGCAGGAGATCCACGTCGACGCCCAAGAGGGCGCGCTGCACGAACTGCACGGCAAGCTCCACCTCGGCCCGCCCAAGACCCCCGCCAGCGTCCGCACCGTGCACCTGCCCAAGTTCCTCGCCGAACTGCTCGCCGAGCTGCGCTGCGAGAAGCCGGTGGCGCGGTTCGTGTTCACCGGACAGGACGGCGGACTGCACCGACGCTCCAACTTCCGCCAACGGGTCTGGCTACCCGCCGTGCGAGGCGACTCGACCCTGGGATGGGCGCCGATCAAGCCGCACATGCACTTCCACGACCTGCGCCACACCCACAAGACCTGGCTCATCGAGGACGGCGTACCCGAGGTCCTGCAGCACAAGAGGATCGGGCACAAGTTCCGCGGCGTCATGGGCGTCTACTCCCACGTCACCCGCCCGATGATCGACGCCATGCTCGCCGGACTCCAAGCCCGGTGGGAGCAATATGGGAGCAGAACCCCGTGACCTCTTCGGAGCAGCAAAGGTGGTCAAGATCTTTTGCTCCCATTTTGCTCCCACGAACGATCAACGGCCCGCAGACGAAGATCGTCTACGAGCCGTTGACCAGGCAAAACCCACTGTGGGCGATACTGGGATCGAACCAGTGACCTCTTCGGTGTGAACGAAGCGCTCTCCCGCTGAGCTAAACGCCCTTATTCGGTTCTCACTCCCGCTCTCGCGGTGTGGCCATAGCTTACAACATCATCCCCGCGAACCAAAAATCGGGCTCTCCAACCAGGCCCAGTCGAGCCCGAACCAGCCACCTACCAGCGCGAACACGCCGAGCAGCCAGCACGTCGCGAGCACGACGAGGCCCGTCCCCGCCAGCACGAGCCCCTTGACCAAGAGGTTCTGCCGCTTCAGCCACGCGACCCACGCGTCGTAGTAGCGCTTGACGAACCCGAGCACCCGGCCGGCCCACTCGAACTCCGTCGCCAGGATCGCCAGACCGGCGAAGACGACGAGCCAGCCCGGTCCGGGGTACGGGATCAGCACCACGCCGCCGACCAGCACCAAGCCGCCGACCACGCCGACACCGATGCGGTAGCTCAAGTTCAGCGCGGGGTTGCGGCGGATCCGTTGGCGGAACCCCGCGTCCTCGTCGGTGTCCTCGCGCTGCTCTGCGGTCATGCGCACATCATCGCTCATTCGTGGCTCACGCGGGGTCGACCTGGCCGAGTGCCAGGACGGTCGACGGCTTCGCGGGCGCCGAACGCCCCTGTTCCAGCGAGATCCCGAAGCCGTTGTGCCGGTGGGCGTCCGGCGACCAGGCCAGCAGCCGCACGTCCGAACCTCCCGACGTGACGTCGAACGTGGCCAACGCCACAGGATCCGGCGTGCTGGTCCCCCACACCACGTAGACCTGCCGCGAGGCGTCGTTGGACGGCAGCTTCATCGGCATGACCGCGGCGGAGTCGTCACCGGACAGCAGCACGGCCAGCGCGTCCCCGGACTGGTCGTGCAGCACGGCCCGCTTGGCCTGCGGGTCGGCCGCGAGCTGCAGCGCGCGCTCGAGCTGCTCGGTTCGCGCGTCCTGCTGCGCGACCTGGTCGCTCAACCGGTCGAACCGCACGACCGCGACTCCGATCCCGGCCAGCACGACGAGCACCGCCGCGGCCGCGAGCAGCTTGCGACCCCACCCGCCGGTCCGACGAGCCCGCCGCGGCTCCAGCGGGACCGGTTCGGCCACCCGCTCCTCGGCCACGGGCACCTGCGGTGTGACCTCGATCGCGGCCATCAGCCGCGTCCGCAACCGCTCGGGCGGGTCGTACTGGCGAACCGACCCGCCCAGCGCGGCAGTCACCTCCTGCGTGGCGCGGACCGCTTCCCGGCACCGCGCGCACCCCGGCAGGTGGGCGCCCATCCGCGCCTCCTCGTCCGGTTCGAGCGCGTGCATCGCGAACCCGACCGCGAGCTCCTCGTGAGGGCACCGGTCGTCCCTCTGCTCCCCGGTCACCGCTGTGCTCCCGTCGTCCTGTCCGGCGCGTCGCCGCCGGTCTCCCCCACCCATGCCGAGTGCAGGGCCGTTCGCAGCCTCCGGATCGCGGCGAACGTGCGCGACTTCACCGTGCCCAGGGGTATGCCGGTCAACGCCGCGACCTCGATCTGCGTGTACCCGCCCAGGTAGGCCAGCGCGATCACCTGGCGCTGGTCCTCGGGCAGGCGTTGCAGCGCTTCCCGCACCTCGGCGCCCACGACGCCGGTCAACGCCGCGTGATCGGCACCGGCCGCGGGCGGGGTGTTGCGCTCCGAGACCTCGTCGGTCAGCGGCACGTTTCGTCTACGCTGGGTGCTCTCCCGGCGCACCGCGTCGACCGCGCGGTGGTGCACCACGGTCATCAGCCACGTGCCGAAGCTGCCACGTGAACGGTCGTAGGCCGCCGGATTGCGCCACAAGGCCAGGAAGGCCTCCTGGACGACGTCCTCGGCCAGGTCCGGGTCGACGCAGATCCGCCGGGCCAGGGAGTACGCCGGTTTTCCGTAGCGGTCGTACAGTGCACCGAACGCCGTGCGATCGCCCGCCGTCACCCGTGCGGCGAGCTCCACGTCGGTGGGGCGCGGGTCGGGCTCGAGTCGCGGCGGGGGTGAGTCAGCCACCAGAGAGGTCCTCACGTCCAACATTCGCGCAACAGCCGGTACCGGGTTCAGGTTAAACCCAGCAAGATGGGAGGAGCCTGGCCCCGTGGACACGGAACGCATCGAGGTGGTCGCCCTGCGGAGTGAC
This sequence comes from Actinosynnema sp. NPDC023658, assembly GCF_040639995.1. Taxonomy (NCBI): domain Bacteria; kingdom Bacillati; phylum Actinomycetota; class Actinomycetes; order Pseudonocardiales; family Pseudonocardiaceae; genus Actinosynnema; species Actinosynnema sp. NPDC023658. The sequence continues at coordinate 16,214 of NZ_JBFAAX010000061.1, forward strand.
ATAGCCCCAATCGGGTGATAAACCACCCGGAGTCGAGCGTTCCTCGCCACATATACGTCACAAGTAGAGAGCTCGGTCGTTCCATTGGCCGGGAAGGGAGAAGAGGGTAACGACGATGCGCAACGACCACGTGACACTCCGCTCTACAGCGGTCTTCGACCTGCTGGCACCGAGGACCCCCGCCGTCCCGGTGCAGGTGGAGCTTCGTTATGACACGAAAGATCCGTACGCGGTAGTCGCCGCGTTCCGCACCGGCCGTGCCGGATGGGTGGAGTGGGTGTTCGCCCGCGACCTCCTCGCCGACGGCCTGATCGCCGACGCGGGGGACGGCGACGTCCGGATCCGCCCGGCCGCCGACGACCCCGAAGTCGTGGTGATCGAACTCAGCTCGCCGTCCGGCCACGCCATGTTCGAGGCCTCGGCGCAGGAACTGGCCGACTTCCTCGACCGGACGTACGACGTCGTGGTGCCCGGGAACGAGCACCTGTGGGTCGACGTCGACGAGGCCCTGACCCACCTGATCTCCAACGACCTGACGTAAAAGTGCAGGTAGCGGGCCTGCGAGGCGGTCAAGGGACCCCCGATTTGATCCCGCTGCGGTGCATGTAATAAAGTTCCTCTCGCACCGGGGAAGACCGGAACGACAAGCCCCAAAAGGGAAAAGTTCCGGAGAAATCCACGGAGCATGCGGATGTAGCGCAGTTGGTAGCGCATCACCTTGCCAAGGTGAGGGTCGCGAGTTCGAGTCTCGTCATCCGCTCGGCAGAGGGCCCCTTGGGCTCAGGCCAGACTCCTGGGTGCTAGCCTTCAGGAATCTTGGCGGAGTGGCCGAGTGGCTTAGGCAAGGGCCTGCAAAGCCCTGTACACGGGTTCGATTCCCGTCTCCGCCTCGGACGATTAGCTCAGCGGGAGAGCACTACCTTGACACGGTAGGGGTCACTGGTTCAATCCCAGTATCGTCCACCAGGAATATACGCAGGTCAGACGGCTCGTAGGTGATCATCACCTACGAGCCGTTCTGCTGTCGTGGGAGCAAATTGGGAGCAAACGATCTTGGTGTGATCGTCGACACCGTATGTGGTCACCCCGTTCGTGGCAACGGAGGCGACCAGCGAACGCTCCCACCGCCGCTGCAGACCGTCCAGCATCGCGTCGATCATGACCTGTGTCACATGTGAGTAGGTGCCTCGCACTCCAGCCATCCGGTGCCCGAGCCGCTTGCACTGAACGATCTCCGGCACGCCGTCCTCAATCAGCCACGTCTTGTGCGTGTGACGTAGGTCATGAAAGTGCAGACCAGGGTGTACGGGTGCCCACCCTCGGGTCGGATCACCGTTGACGAGGGGCAGCCAGACCCGCCGCCGGAAGTTCGACCGGCGCAGCAGCCCTCCGTCCAGACCGGTGAAGACGTGCTCCTGCATCCGGCCGGCCCAGTGTTCCGTGAGCAGGTCGACCAGGAACGGCGGCAGGTGCACCGTGCGGACACCCGCCTTCGACTTCGGCGGCCCCAGCTCCAACCTGCCACCCACCTCGTGCAGCGCCCCCCTGTCCGGATCGATCGTGATGACCCCGCGGGCCAGGTCCACCCGACCCCACCGCAGTCCGGCCAGCTCCCCCCACCGCAGCCCCGTGTACGCCGCTGTGACCACCAACAGGCTGTCCGCGGATGAACACCGTTGCGCCATCGCCCGCACCTGCCACGCCGAAGCATGAGGCCGCTCGTCATGATCACCGGTGTTGACCCGCAACCGCCGACACGGGTTCGCCCCGATCAACCCTTCGTCGACCGCCTCACCCAGCAACATCGACAACAGCGTTACGACATCGCCCACGGTCCGCTCGGCCAACGACCGCCGCAACGTCTTGACCCACCCCTCCACCGCGATCCGTGAGATCTCCTTCAACGGCACGTCACCGAACCGCGGCAGCACGTGGTTGCGCAGGTGCGAGTCGTACTTCGCCCACGTCGTCGCGCTCACGTCGTGGGCGTCCGCCCACGTGGGTATCCACTCCCCCAGCGGGATGTTGCCCACCGAGGGGTCCGCGAACGTCCCCCGGCGCTGGTCCGACTCGATGTCCCTCGCCCGATCGACCGCCACCGAACGATCGGTGAACCCGGTTTCTGACCCCAACGTGCCGTCCGGCGACCGGTACCGCACCCGGAAACCCGAACCGTGCTTCTCCACCCATGCCATACCCGTGACTCCTCGTCGACAACGGAACCGCACCCGTTGGGCGCAGCAGGCATGGACGCTCCCTAAAGGACAGGTGTCAACCCGTAGGTGGCCACCACACCCATCCGAAGCCGAGTGTCCGTCGATCACCGAACCGACATCACCTCCGCCACGCACCACAGCACGACGCTTCGTCCGCAGCTCGATCCGTTGCCCCCTGGAGCCTCGGCCGTGACCGCCGACCACGAGCCGGACGTGACCCTCGAGCGGGATGTGACCTTCCGGTGACAATCGCACGCAGATCATCGGCCGAGAACCGAAAGTACTTGCCGACGAAGGTGCACGGAATCTCACGACGACCTGCCTTGCGGCGAAGCCACGACTCCCGCACCGCCAACAACTCCGCCGCACGTGCCGACGTGAACAACAACGACTCACGGCAACCGGTAACCGGTTCCACGCCCGTCTCCGTGCCGCCACCACTGTCCAAAGTCGCCATCGTTCCTCCGCGGAAGCCAAGTGCGCCCGCCACCGATGAGCGCGTCCACCCCTGAACTCCGCCAAAAGGCCCCACAGGGGACACCCGGCACCGCACCTAGCGAACACTTCAACCGAACGGGTTACGCGTCACCGACACGTTCTTCGAGGTGGAAGCGGACACCCACGACCTGATCAACGAACGCGAGCTCGCAACAGTCCAACACAGCTCGAAGGCGCAGTATCCACCTCAAGCCGGCAACCGCAGCGGGAAACCCGGATCACTGCGTGGGCCCCGGTCAGTTCGGCGCGGCCCCCTGGGTGCGCGACTACCGATCCGGGTGAGTTCCAGGTGGAAGCCGGTGACCGGCTGATCTTCGTCAAGCGACGGCGTCTGCGACGTCGCCTCCGCCACCGGCGAGCGTTACGGCGAACAGGCCCTCGCTCGCGCTATCAGCGCCACCCGCCTGCCACCGGCCGCCCAAGTGCCGCGAGCGATCCTCCAGCAACTCGCCGGAAACCGTCACGTCTCCGGCCCGGTGGACGACCCCGTGGTCGTGTGCCTCGACTGGCACGGCCCGCTCGGCCCAGTCCCGGGCGGCGCGGACCGTCGTTGACGAGGCCGTGCACCCGGTTGGGGTCGGCCACCTCCAGACCAGGGCTGTCGTGCTGGTGTTCGCTACCCGGCCGGGCATCCGTCACGTGGCGGGCAGGCGACATCCCCGTCGGTCGATTGTGCGCAGGACCGGCGACCACGTACCGTTGAGCGTGGTGAATCGTCGCCGATCCGCCGCGAAGCGGCGACATGACTTCAGCGGCAGCTCGGTTGCCGATTCTCGTGGGTCCAAGAGAGGCACCCCTCATGCTCGACACCACCGACGTCACAACAGTCCGCACCACCCATCACCGCGGTGTGCCGGTCGTGGTGGTGACCGGCGAGGTCGACTCCACCACCGTCGAACCGGTCCGCACCCAGCTGTTCACCGAGCTCGACCGCCGGCCGAGCGGCCTGGTGGTTGACCTCTCCGGCGTGGGCTTCATCGGCTCCACCGGTCTGCACCTGCTGGCCGAGGCGATAACGCGCGCGGCGCGGCTGGAGATACCCCTCGCGGTGGTGGCCGAACACCACGCGGTGCGGCGACCGATGCAGATCACCCAACTCGACCGCGCGGTGACCGTGTGCGTCGCGGTCGACGAAGCGGTCACCGCGGTGCTGCCGCGCTGATCACCGGTCAGGCCTGGCCGGCAGGCGGCGGTGCGGCGCAGGGAACGTCCGCCCACACCGTCTTGCCGTGCTCCTGGTACCGGACTCCCCAGGAGGCGCTCAAGTTCGCCACCAGCACCATGCCGCGCCCCCGGTGGGGCCCCAGCCGGGAGTGTCCCAGCACCACCTCGCCCTGTGTCCCGTCGTCGACCTCGATGCGAACGGAACACGGCTCCGCCCACCGGTGCAACCGCACCCGTCGCGGCTCTTCGCCGTGGTCGTAGGCGTTGGCGACCAGTTCGGTCACCACGAGCAGGCAGTCACCCAGTTCGTCGTCGCTCAGGTCGGACAACGCCCAGCCCGCCCACCGCCGCACCCGGACCAGCGGAGGGGTCTCGTCGGCCAGGTCCAGAGCCAGCGCCCCCGGACCGGCGTCGTCCCCGTCGATCAGCGTCACGCACCTCACGCCCTCTCCGCCGAAGACGTTGAACGGCGCGGAAATACCCGTTTGGCCGATCCGCCAACCTGTCGCGACGGAGCTCACCCTGGTCGCCGACCCGGCGTCTTACCGACACCGCATGGCAAGTGGACATGGACGTCATCCCAGCGGTCGCACGTACCTCCGAGAGGCTCGCCAGTACGTGGCGAGCGGAGCGACGAGCCCGTAGGTCACCGGTCCGTGGACGGGACCCGGTGGGTGATGTCGTACGGGAAGTGGAGGCGGACGCAGGTGTGGGTGTCGGTGGTGCACGTGGTCACGGCGTCAGCCAGTTGACGTGCGATCCACAGCCCTCGGCCACAGCGCTGCCGCAGCGGCGGGGGTCTGTAGCCGCCGAAGGCGGGCAGCGGGATCGCGCCGGTGTCGTCGACCTGTACGACCAGTGTGTCGGCGGCTTGCCAGGCCCGTACCCGGACCGGTGGCCGACCGTGCTCGACCGCGTTGGTGACGATCCCGTCCGCGGCGGTCACCACGTCGTCGATCGCCTCGACCGCGAACCCACTGCCACGCGCCCACCCGCGCAGGGCGGCACGCACCCCGGCCAGCTCGCCCATGGACTCCAGCTCCAGGTCCAGGTCGACCGAAGCGGGTGGCGGTTCCAGCGCGATCAGGTTTCGACCGGCCAGGTAGTCGGCGGTGGCGGTGAACCCGAGGTTGGCCCGCACACCCGCCGCGGTCATCTCGAACGGGTGCAGGTCGCGCACCCCTTCGATGACCAGGGCGGGATGGCGCCGACTGTCCCACAGGCAGGTGACGGCGCAGTCGAACGCGGCGTAGGCCTGGTTGCACAACGCCTCGTAGGGCAGGTAGGCGGCCACCCGGTCGATCGGAGCCTCTGGATCGGCGCTGGTGACGATGTCGGGCTCGGCCACGACGTGCACCCGCCGCCCGGCCGCGTGCCGCTGCGCCAGGTGATCGCGGAAGACGCTGAAAGTGAGGCCCAACCGCTGGTAGAAGGCGCCCGGGGCACTCCACTCCACCGCGCCCGCACGTCCGCCGAGGGCGGCTCGCAGCACCTTCTCGGTGTGCGCCGACGGTCATCACCACCGCCTCGCCGGCCGACAACGACCGGTCCAGCGCGGGCAGCAGCCGCTTCCGCAGGGTCCGGTCGCTGTCCACGATCAACGCCGCGTGCACGAACCCAGGCGCCCCGTCCCGCGTGATGTCGACCCGGTTCACGGGGCCCCCGCGCTGCCGGGGACCGGATCGTCGTCCGCGACGACGGTGAATCCCTCGATCAAGCCTTCCGAGTCCAGCCGCAGAATCCGGTCCAACTGCGGCGAGCACAGCAAGCGGAGCACGTCGCCACGTCCCACCGCGTCCTGTCCGAGGTCGAACAACATCGTCACACCGGCGGCAGAGCAGAACCGGACGCGGGACAGGTCCAAGGTGCAAATACCGGATTCGGCGCCGATCCGTTCGCCGACCCACCGTGCATTGCTTGCATCGACCTCTCCCGCCACGACCAACGTGGGACCGTGGCGGTCAATCGAACACAACGCGCTGTCTGGCGGGAACGCCGTCCCGACGTGGCACCGAAGAGCGTGGTGGGGGGGGCGGGGACGTGACGCCCCCCCCCCCCACTGACAATACCGCCCCCCCGGCGGGGGCGAGGAGCGCCCCCC
>NZ_JBFAAX010000061.1:22202-22928 GCF_040639995.1 Actinosynnema sp. NPDC023658
GCGGGCTCAGGCACGGAGCCGAGCCCGCACCACGTGACCAGACCGGCACGGGCGCTGGCTGCTCGACGACGCCGCGTCGAGACTGGTCAGGACCGCCAGCGGTCCCTCACCGATTCCCTACGGGAGACGGCACCGTTCAATCACCCAGACCAGGCGAGCCGAATCACGCGGGCCATTCCTCCGTGCGGACCGGGTGCCGATGCCGGCGACATCCCGGTTCAGGATCCCTCGGCCGCTGCGCCGCAGCACGGACAGGACGACCTGCCGCCTCCCGTCACTTCAGCCGGCAGGGACGGGCCCCCGACCAGCCGGGGTCATCATCGGCGGGGCAGCGCCCAGGCAGGGTCCTGACCTAAGCTGCAGGCCATGGCCGAGATCAAGTACTCGACTCCGCAGGAAGCCTTCGAGCTGCTGTTGTCCGGTAACCAGCGCTTCGTCGCCGGCACCCCGGAGCACCCCAACCAGGACGCGGCCCGTCGTGCCGAGGTCGCACCCGCACAGCGTCCGTTCGCGGTGCTGTTCGGGTGTTCCGACTCCCGGTTGGCCGCCGAGATCGTCTTCGACCGCGGTCTGGGCGACCTGTTCGTGGTGCGCACCGCGGGTCACGTCGTGGGTTCGGAGGTGCTGGGCAGCGTCGAGTACGGGGTGGGTGTGCTGGACAGCCCGCTGGTGGTGGTCCTCGGTCACGACGCGTGCGGCGCGGTCGCCGCCGCGTGCGCAGCGCTC
>NZ_JBFAAX010000062.1:0-19487 GCF_040639995.1 Actinosynnema sp. NPDC023658
GGCCTGGGCAGGTCAAGCCTGAGACGGATGCGCGGTTGTCGGATCGGATCGCGATCGGGTTGTTGACCAGGTCGTTTCCGCCGGAGTTGGTGGATCGGGTGATCGTCGAGACCGGGCGGGAGGGGCAGCGTGACCGGTTGCTGCCGCCGCGGGCGGTGGTCTACTTCGTGCTGGCGATGTGCCTGTTCTCCGGTCAGGGCTATGAAGAGGTGGCCCGGTTGTTGACCGAGGGCCTGTCGTGGGCGGCGCGGTGGTCCAAGCCGTGGCGGGTGCCCACGACGGCGGCGATCTCAAGAGCCCGGGTCAAGCTGGGCCCGGCGCCGTTGAAGGCGTTGTTCGAGCAGGTCGCGAAGCCGTTGGCCGAGCCGACGACGCGGGGTTCTTGGTATCGGACCTGGCGGGTGCTGGCGGTCGACGGCACGACCTTCGACGCGCCGGACACTCCGGAGAACGTGGAGCGGTTCGGCCGGCCGGGTAGTGGTCGGGCGGCGGCGCGGGGTGATCGGGCGGCGTTTCCGCAGGTGCGGGTGGTGGCGGTAGCCGAGTGCGGCACTCACGCGATCACCGCGGCCACGCTGGGTCCGATCACGGTGGCGGAGGCCACGCTGGCCCGGGACCTGTTTTCAGGCCTGGGCCGGGGCGAGTTGTTGATCGCCGACCGGGGGTTCGCCGGGCTGCCGTTGTGGCGGGCCGCGTCGGCGAACGGGGCGGACCTGTTGTGGCGGGTGCGGTCCAACATCGTGCTGCCCGTGCGCGAGGAGCTGCCCGACGGGTCGTACCTGTCGGAGATCGTGGCGACCGAGGACCACTACCGGCGCGCCGAACCGGTGACGGTGCGGGTGGTCGAGTACACACTGGACGATCCCGCCCGCCCCGACCACGACGCGCCCTACCGGTTGATCACCACGATCCTGGACCACCGCAGGGCCCCGGCGAAGGAGTTGGCGGCGTTGTACTGCCAACGCTGGGAGATCGAGACCGCGCTGGACGAACTCAAGACCCACCAACGCGGCCCCGGGCAGGTGCTGCGCTCCCGCTCGCCCGACGGCGTCGAGCAGGAGGTCTGGGCACATCTATTGGTGCACCACGCGATCCGGTCGCTGATGCACACCGCCGCCACCGACGCCGGCCTGGACCCCGACCGGCTCTCGTTCATCCGCACCCTGCGCCTGGCCCGCCGCCAGACCACCGCCCAGGCCGCCTTTTCCCCCTGAACGATTAGCCCGCGCCCTGCTCGACGGGGTCCGCGAGATCCTCGCCCGACTCCTGCCCCGGCGGCGACGGCGCAGCAACCCCCGCGTGGTCAAACGCAAGATGTCCAACTACAAACTCAAACGCACCCAGCACCGGACCTGGCCACAACCCACCCGCGACCCCGCCGAGACAGTCCGGATCGCACCGCACTACCGCACCGCCTCCGCCAACAAGCAGCGCAAACCACTCTAAGTCACTGGTATTGTGCCTAGGCGGTGTTCCGGCGACATGTCCCATCCTGGGCCGGATCGTATGGGCGGGCCGGGTCACGCTGACGAGCCGTTGAACTGCGGGGATCGTGACGTCGTGGGCGGTCTCGAGCAGTTCCGTGGTCGATCAAAGGCTGATTTTGGTCGCTTGCTCGCGACTGAAGGCGACGAGGGTCGAAATGGTTTGTCGGCTTTTCGTTGGGCGTGACCGCACTTGAGCTGGCAGGTGGATCGTCGCTGGCTCTCGGGGGAGCTGGAGGAGCAGGAGGAGCGGCTCGCCTCAGGCCACTGTCAAGTGACCGAGTCTGACCCGCTTTGACGGACATCCGAGATCAAGGGACGCGTGCCCTCGGAAGGATGCCCCATCAGAGAGTCGGTGGGCAGGAAGAAGCGGCGGCCTTGCCTACCGTTTCCCCGGAGTTCAAGGCCGAGATCGTCGAATTGTGCCGGCGGGGTGACCGGTGGGCCGGTCAGGTTGCGGATCCCGCCGCGCGGGCCGGGTCGTCCAAGGCACACGGTAACGCAGGTGGACGTCGAGTCTTGGGAGGTCTACGTGGGCAGGTCCTCCGCAGCCGGGTCGCCCGACTGCGCTGAACTGGTGAAGTCGTAGGTGGCGACTCCTGCCCACATGCAACCTCAGCCACACGCGAGCACGCACGGAACCTCGCAGTGCTAAGGATGATCACCGGTTGATCGTCAACGTGTAGGAGGTTCGACCCGTTCTTGAACGAGCCAGTTACCGGACCGACGGACGTGGACCGCGCAGCTCGTCGAAGTTGTCGGACCCGCTGGTTAGCATGCCTACTCCAGGCAAGTCCATCTCTGCCGGAATGAGGTGCGGGATGTTCATCTCCACCGTCTACGTCCGCTTCTTCCGCTCGTTCAACTTCGACTACCTGCGCAAGGCCCACCAGCAGTTCGTCCCCGACCTGTGGGACGAGCTCGAGGGAGACGGCCGGCAGTACCCCTTCGTCAAGGTGCCGCTCGAGAGCGACGTGACGACCGTGGTTGGTGCGAACGAGTCGGGCAAGAGCCAGCTGCTGTCGGCCATCAAACACGCCCTCGGCGGCACGGGCATCGAGCGCGGTGACTTCTGCCGCTACTCGCAGTTCTTCGCGGTGGACAGGTCGATGGCCTTTCCCGACTTCGGTTTGGAGTTCAACGGCCTCGACGTCGCCGACCTGGAGGCCGTGGGGAAGGCGTGCGGGCTGAGAACCGCGCCTGAGTTCGACCGTTTCACCATGTTCCGCATCGGTAACTCCGCACCCATCGTGTACCTGCGTACGGACGACGGCTGGGAGAAGCACAAGGTCAAGAACATCCGGCCTCTGGACACCGTGCTCCCCGAGTGGTTCGAGATCGACGCGGAGGTCGCCCTACCCGAGAGCGTGCCGATCAGGTACCTGGCCGAGGGCGTCAAGTCGTGGCGGACCGGCCCGCGGAAGCAGCGTCAGTCCTTCTTCTCGGAGTTCCTGGACCATGCCTCGGACTGGTTCAGCTCACCGGAGTCGTTCAACGCCGCGGCCCCGCAGGTCCTGAAGGCGTATGCCGTGGCCGAGCAGGAGGCGAAGGGCTACGACAAGCAACTCGCCTTGGCGGACGACCTGCTGCTCAAGGTGGCCGGGATCGACCGCACGGCGTTCGACGAGCTGCTCAAAGCTGTTGACGCCGCGAAGGACGGCTACGCCAACGGGATCGTCGAGCAGATGAACAGGGCACTGGCCGCATCGTTGAACTTCCCCAAGTGGTGGTCACAGGACCACCAGTTCCAACTGCGCCTGACCTTGCGCGACCAGGACCTCGTGTTCACCATCCGCGACCGCACCGGCACCGAGTACTCCGCCGACGAGCGCAGCGGAGGGCTGAAGTACTTCCTCAGCTACTTCGTCCAGTACCTCGCCCACGAACCCCCGCAGTCCAGCGCCCCCGAAATCCTGCTGATGGACGAACCCGACGCCTACCTGTCGAGCACCGGCCAGCAGGACCTGCTCCGAATCTTCGAGGACTTCGCCCATCCCCAGGACCCCGACCGCCGAGCCTGCCAGGTCGTCTACGTGACCCACTCGCCGTTCCTGATCGACAAGAACCACGGAGAGCGAATCAGGGTCCTGGAGAAGGGCGAAGGCGACGAAGGCACACGGGTGGTCAAGAACGCCGCACGCAACCACTACGAACCACTACGATCCGCCTTCGGCAGCTTCGTCGCCGAGACGACCTTCATCAGCAACTGCAACCTGATGGTCGAAGGCAACTCCGACCAGGTCATGATCGCCGGGATGTCCGCGCGCCTGCGCCAGCAGAAGATCAGCGGTCTGGACAACCTCGACCTCAACACCATCACCCTCGTGCCCGCGGGTTCGGCCCCGCACATCCCGTACCTGGTCTACCTGGCGCGCGGCCGGGACGTGGATCGTCCCGCCGTGATCGTCCTGCTCGACAGCGACAAGTCCGGCGACGACGCGTTCAAAGGCCTCCGACGGGGGCCGAGGAACAAGCCGCTGATCGATCCGAAGTACGTCCTGCGCCTGGGCGACCTCCCGAACGACAGGATCTCCAGCACACCGCCCACCGGGGTCGTCGCCATCGAGGACCTGATCCCACTAGAGATCGGGATCGCTGCGGTGAAGCACTACGCCGACCACTTCCTGCACCCCGACGAAGCGGCCCAGTTGCAGGCGCTGGACGCCGCCGACGTGTCGTTCGCCGGCCGCAGCGGAACCCACGAAGCGCTCGAATCGGCTGCCGCGGGCAAGCTGAAAGGCTTCCACCTCGACAAAGTCGGCTTCGCCCGCAGCGTCCTGGAAGTCGTCCGCGACGACGAACGACTCGCCGCTGCGGCGAAGGCGTTGGACGCCAACTTCCGGACGCTCTTCAACGAGCTGGGCCGCCGCCAGCGCGACTCGATGCGGGAGATCACGCTGGAGAAGACCGGATCCAAGATCAAGCGGCTGAAGCGCTCGTTCCTTCTCGACCACCCAATCACCTGCACCCGTGAGGACGCGGCCCTCCTCCTCGAAGAGATCGAGGCCGGGCTGGACAACTCGATCGACTCGGAAGACTTCAAGGCCAAGATCCGCACTGTGCGACGCGACTTCGCGTTGAACGATGACCTGGGCGAACCTGTGAAGGACTTCGCAGCCTTCCGTGATGCACTGGAAAATCTCGTCTATCACGAGGTCAACGAGGTGCAGGAGAACTTGTGAAACATTCGACCAGCGGCGGTCGGCACGATGTCAGCTGATCAACCGGTTGAGGGCTCGCCCGCGACGTTCCCGGTTGGACGGGCAAGAGACTTGACGGCCGGAGTATGGGTCGTCGGAGGGAAGGGGAGTGCGTGTGCGTGCCGTCGATTGGTTGAGGCGGATCTGGCCGGTGGCGGTCGTGCTCGGGGCCTTGGCTTGCGTCGGGCTGCTCGCGGTGTGGGTCATTCCCGGTTGGGATGAGAAGACGCGTGGTCTGGTCGAGGCGTTGAGCTGGCTGGCCGCGATTCTGGTGGCTGTTGCTGGCGCGCTGTTGTGGGCTTGGAGGCGGACGCGCAACCCACCGCAGGCGCCCGTGCCGGATGCTCGTCCCGCCGATACGGGGCAGCCGGGCCCGGTCTCCAACTCGATCTCCGGCAGGGTCACAGGATCGGCCGTGCAGGCCGGTTCAATTACCGGCGGCGTGCATTTCTCCATCCCGTCCGGAGACAGCACCTCACCGGGCCCGGCGTTCGAGCTGCGTCACCGTCAGGGGTTCCGGTATCTGCTGGTCAACATCGGCTCTGCCACGGCTACAGAGGTCGTGATGGACCTCGGTGACCATGGCGAGGGTTTGACCCGCGACGTCCCACGCGGGATCACGCTGACCCCCGGCAGGGCTCATACTGTGTTGCTTGGCGGCTCCGCGCAGGCTCCACCACCTGCTCAGGTATGGGTCTCATGCGCGGAACTGGCCGAACCGGTGTCGCTGGTCGTGCCGCCCTACCGGTAACTGATCACGAGCGCTGCGCCGTCGCCCTGCGCTGCCCGCCGTGATCGACCGGCCTAGGCTTTGTGCTGATCGAAACAGTATCTATGCAGGTCAGGTGGTGTAACGGTACTGATTGAGGATGCTGCTCAACCGATGCCTTCGGTCGGCATCGTGTCGGAGCTATTTGCTATTGATCGGAGTTTGCGATGGCAAGCGGTGTTGTGGCGCTGTTCGAGCGGCCGGACCGTGCGTGACGTGGTGACGACGTGGCTTCCAGTGAACAGCCTTTCGCGCAGGAGGATCGATCAATGCTGGAGAGGTTGTGGCGCTGGTTCTCTCGGCGCGAGGACATTCGGTCGGAGGACGTTGCTACGCCTGGCACGGTCAACAACATGTCCGGACGTGCTCAGACGGTGGTCCAAGCAGGCACCATCGCAAATCTGACGGTCGGCCAGGACGATACGTCGTTGCTGCGAGAGATCACCGAGGTGAACCTGTCGACGTTGTCCGGCCACGCAGGACTCCCTCATTCGCACGATGGCGTCCGGGTTCGTCGCGCCGAACTGGATGTACTGCTCGCTGTCGCTGACGACTTCGTCATCACCGGAGAGCCTGGCTGCGGCAAGTCGGGGCTACTGGCGGTGATCGCCGAACACTTGGTGGCGAACGCCGAGACGGTCGTCGTACTGTCGGTTGACACCCTCGGCTCACGCCTCGGCGCCGCCCGCAGTGACATGCCGCTGAGCCGGCCCTTGAACGTGGTGCTGAAGGAGTGGGACGGCGAAGGACGCGCGACTCTGCTGCTCGACGGGCTCGACGCCGCTCGCGGAGAACCGCTGACATGGCTCGCCGATGTCGTACGCGATTTGCAAGGGTCTAGGTGGCGGACCATCGCGACGATGCGCAGCTTCGACCTGCGCCGGAGTCGGACCTGGGGCACGGTCTTCTCCGGTGCACCGGTGTCCGAGGACGTGGATCACCGTGACGGTGAACTGCTCAAGGTCCGACACTTCCGCCTAGGCAACCTCTCGGAGACCGAACTCGCCTGGTTGACCGCAGTCCGCCCCGCCATCGGCGCCTTGGTCGCCGGAGCAGGTGGCCCTTTGCTCAAGTTGATCCGTAATCCGTTCAACCTGCGGCTCGCCTGCGAGTTGCTGGACGAGGGAGTGGAACAAGCCACTCTGGTCAACGCCCGCGACCAACTCGATCTGCTGCAACGCTACTGGCAGGCCAGGGTCGACCACCGCCCCGACAGTGAGGCGCGCAAGCGCGTGTTGGACCGCGTCAGCCGCGCCATGCTCGATCGACGAACGCTGCGTGCCGGGATGGGCGTTGTACCCGACAGCCTGCTCGACGCCTGCGCCGCGCTCGTGCACGACGGAGTCCTCGACGAACTTCCCACACGCATGAAGGCGAGTGGGGACACCCAACTCGTGTACTCCCACCACATCCTGTTCGACTTCGCGATCGCGGCGCTGGTGCTGACCGCAGCTGATCGGTCAAACCTGATCGACGTGCTCGACGGCGACCCGAACCTGGTGTTCGTCATTCGTCCCAGCATCGACCTGCACCTGGCCGACCTCTGGCACGCGGATGACACCCGCGCGACGTTCGCCGACATCACTCGTGCACTGGCCCGTGGAGACCACAGCCTGGCAGGGATCGTCGCCGCGCGAGTCGTTGTGGCCGAAGCACGGGACGACGGAGATGTCCTGTGGATTGCAGGTGAGGGAAACCAGGATCCCACCTTCGAGATCGTCGCTGGGTGGGTGGCAGGTGTCATGGATGCCGCCGACGACCGGTTGCGCACCTGGGTCCGCGCGAACAGTCGGCCGTGGGCACTCCTTGCCGCGAGGATGACCGACAGGCTGGAGCGTTCTTTCCAACCGGTCGTGGTGGAGCAGGTCTACCGGCTATTGGTGCAGTTGGACAAGATCGGCACCACTGCCTCCGACGGGATTGCACCGGTGTGGGCGGACTGCGTCGCACGCCTGACGTCCCTGGCCTTAGACGAACCGGTCGAGCGTGAACGGTTGGCCGAGGAGATGTCGCGCTTCCTGCCTCGTGCTGTCGCGATCGCGCCTGAACACGTGGGTGTCCTGCGCCGGACCTTGGACCCGGGCTTGATGGTGCTGTGGCACTCCCGCTACCTCTTCAGGTATGTGGACGGCATCGAGGCCATCGCCACGGCCGACACCGAACTGGCTGCCGACCTGCTCCTCGAGGTCATGTCGTTCGAGGAAGACCGAGGCGACGTCACACCGATGATCTCGGGCGTGTTGTCCATGACCAGCACCCGTCGCCAAGACTTCGAAGGCGTCAAGCACCTCATCGGCACGCGTATGCCCACGTTCATCGCTAAGGCCGGCCCTCTCGCTGCGGTACCGGTGTTGATCGCCTCGTTGCGTCAACGCGACACGAGGCTCCCGGACGGGTTGCCCGGATATCCGCTACACGTCCGTGGTGCGCAGGGTCAGGTGGATCTGTACGCACCCGATCTCCGGTTTGGACCAGGGCACGGTGTCGCTAGCACGATCCTCGCCGCGCTCGCCAAGCACCTGGAAACCAGCCAGGCCACCAACTGGGAGCCGCTCGTCGACAGGCTTGTCGCCGACCTCACCCATCCTGCTGCCTGGATGCACCTTCTACGCGGCGCCGCCAAATCTCCCGAAACGAGTGGCCGGGCATTCGTTCCAGTACTGCTGTCCGGTGGACTGCTCGTCCACCACCAGACCCGAGCGGCAGCCGCAAAATTAATCAGAGCCGTCCACCCAGTTCTCTCCGACGAGGACCGGGACGCGCTCGAAGCAGCCATCGTCCAAGCACCGCGCCTGTTCACGCACGACCACCTTGACGAACGAGCGGAGTACCTGCTGGATCAACTCACCGGTTGCCTGGACCTTGCGAAGATTCTCAACCCGGACCTCGTCGCCCGAGCTCAGCGCCTCGCACACCAGCTCGACCACGTCGACATTCCCGAACCCGTCGAGATGGAACTTGGATCCGTGCCGACCACGCTACGCGACGATCTCGGCCCGGCCGCCGACGACCGCTTGACGGCTGACGAACGCGCCATCGTCGATGAACTAATGTCAGCAATCCAGTCGACGACCGGCGACGGCACACCGGAACAACTGAAAGCACTAGAAAAAGCACTCCGTCAAGCCCTGTCGGTAAACTTGGCACTCAATCACCCTGAGTTGGCCAAGCACGTTGTTCGAGGAGTCGACAACCTGGCTCGACAATCACGCATAGACCCTGATTCCGACATCGCGAAGCTTGCGTTGCCACTCCTGCTCAGCACGATCCGCCTTACCGAAGGGGACCGGAGAGGGGGCGCCTCATGATGTCTTGGGAAGCGACCCCCCGACGATCGGCGGTCTCCGCCGTGTCCAACCTCTGGCGCGATCCGGCTTGGCGGGTCTCGCAGCACGCGGAGACGATCCGCGCCATCCTGCACGCATTGCTGCAGAATGACGATGAAATCGACAGGTGGCACGCCGCCAACGTGGCGAATCTTCTCCCGGTGGACCCGGAGACAGGCTTCGACTTTACCCGGCGGCATCTCCTTGTCGAGCACCACCCGCATGTCGCGACCGTCCTGCTCGAACAGCTCGCTACGCACCGCGACAGACAGCCCCAAGCGGTTGACGACGTACTCGCAGAACTCATCCAACGGTCACCGTGGTGCGACATCGCCGCGACAGCTGACGACGCGGACCTGCTAGATCCCGTCGGACACCTCACGGGGATCACGCTGTACCTGGCGCTGCGCCATCAAACCTCCGCCGCGTCGACCCTCGTGCGCACCTGGTTCAGCAACCCCCTCGATTCACCAGCAGCCGCCAGCGCCATCGGCGCAATCCGAGACTGGCTCGCCCTTCCAGACGAACGAGCCGCCGAGCGGAGCCGCGCCTTCGCCCTGCTGCAATCAGTCATCCACTCGCTGCCCAATCCGCACTCCCCAGATGTATCCGACACCCAGAAGCTCCGATCGGTTTATCGGATGGTCGAGGGGATCACCTCCGACCTCTACTTCGCGTCCGGCGCTCACTCAGTCGAAGAGGGTGAGTCAGTCGAACCGATTCCGGGCTTCGCGACGCAAGCGATCGAGCTGCTTAAACAATTGGTGAAGTTCAAACACCCCGCAATTGTGCACAATATTGTGCGGACCCTGGCGCATCTATCACCGGTCGATCCCTGTCGGACATTCCTTGTCGTATCGAGAGCGGTGAAGCCGGGAGATGCCTACACCTACGACGCTCTGGCTGCTACCGTGGTCATCGACTTGATAGAACGCTACTTCGCCGAGTTTCGACATGCGGTTCTTGCGGAACCGGATCTTCTGAGTGCGATCCGCTCCGTACTCCACGCTTTCGTTAAAGCGGGTTGGCCTGCCGCGGTGTCATTGACCTACCGCTTGAGCGAGCCATTTCGTTAAGCGTTGAAGTGATACCTCGCCACGGCTCGCGCGAGGACTATTCCGACCGGGCGGCGGAGACCGCTGGCCGTGAACGTGTGACATCAACAAACGTCGCAGGAGTGTCACGGATACGACAGTCAGGGATCACACGTACGCTCGGCCGATGATCGATCGCTCCAGTGCTGCGCCCGGCGAGGGCGGGGATGTCGGACGGGCATTCGTGCTGCCGGGCAAGAACCCGACGTTGGTGCCCACTCCGTCCCTGTCGGCGGACGAGTTCGAGGACTTCACGGAGCGCCTGTTGAGCGCCCACCGGTTCTGTGTTCCTCAGCTGCGGAAGGTCGTGCGGGTGGAGCGCTGGGGACGGCGCGGTGACAAGCAGGACGGCATCGATTTCGTAGGCACCTTCAGCGACGGTGCGACCGCCGCTTGGCAGTGCAAGCGCCACGACGAACTTACGGTCGCGAAGGTGCGTGCTGCGGTCGCCGCGTGCACGTTCGCCGCCGACGAGTACTACCTGGTGTTCTCCGGGGAAGCCTCCAGTGGTGTCCGTGCCGAGATCGTCAAGCACCCGCGCTGGCAGTTGGTGGACCAGCGTGGCTTGGGACGGCTGCTCGACGACCTTCCTCTGCACAAGCGACGAGAAGTCCTGGACGCGACTTGGGGCAAGCAGCAGCGCAAACTGCTGCTCAGGATGCCCGGCGAGGATGCCTTTGTCAGCCTTGAGGCTTTCGCCACGGACCGGAAGAACCCTGACACTCTGCTCAACGACCTGGTGCCTCGAGTCGGTCGGGATGCCGAGTTGGAGCGGCTCGCTGTCGCCTTGGACCGGAGCGTGGATCGACCGGTGGTGGTGTTGGTCAGCGGTCCAGGAGGGAGGGGCAAGAGCCGGCTGCTGGTCGAGGCGCTCACGCCCTCCCAGCAGGACAATCCCGACATCCCGGTGCTTCTCCTGTCGCAGGGAGCGGTCCTGGACGACACCACGCTGGAGGAACTGCCCTACAGCCCGGCGGTCATCGTGGTCGACGATGCTCACCAACATCGCGAGGGAATCGCCCGGCTGCTGACCTATGCCCGCCACGTTGCCGGGATCCAGCTCATTCTGGCCTCGCGCCCCAGCGGGATACCGGACATCCGCTCGCGGATCACAGCCTCTCGAATCTCCTCCGCGCAGGTCGCCCACGTCGAGGTGGGGGAGCTGACGAAGGCTGCGGCGAGGTCGCTGGTGGAGTCACTGACTGAAGGGCTTGGGTTGCCGTGGGGTCTGCGGGAGCACTTGGCCGCGCAGGCGGTCGACAGCCCGTACGTCGCGGTGGTGGCGGCGAACCTGATCCGCCGAGGTGAGCTGACCGCACCTCTTGCGGTCGACGCGGAGTTGCGTCAGCAGGTACTGAGCCGGTACCAGGAGTTGGCGCTCGACGGCATCGACGACAACCCGGCCCGTCGGCTGCTCGCCGTCTACGCCGCCCTGGGCTCGGTAGACGACAATGACGCCGATCTGCGGGCGCAGATCGCGGCTTTCTGCGGACTCGGCGTAGTCGCCTTGCTTCGGCTGGTCGAGCAGCTGCGGGATCGAGGTGTCCTGGTTGACCGACACGGGGGAACACGGGTCACACCGGACGTGCTGGCCGACGAGATCCTCGAACGCGAGGCGGCTGTGGGCCGGCACGACACCGGCTTCGTTCGAGAGCTGTGGCAGGTGTTCGGCCCGCGGAGCGGTGGTCGGCTCGTCACCGAACTCGCCGAGCTCGACTGGCGCCTTACCCGGCAGGACGGCCCTGCCGTATTCGTGACGGTCTGGGAAGCCGTCCTCGCCGAACTGCACGAAACCGACTTCCATGGTCTTTACGAAGCCGTCAATAGGTTCGGTGGACTGGCGGTCACGCAGCCCCGCTTGCTGATCGGGGCGCTGGAAAGCGTGCGAGCGCGCCTGGACGCGACCGAGAACGACCAACTTGACCGGCGGTCCGTCGAGCGGGTGCTCCACCTACTCGCCGAGCGGTACGGGCGGTGTGCGGCCAACGCGCCCGAACTGCTGGAAACCGCACTCGACGCCTTGTGGGAGCTACGACGTTCCGATCGACGGCCTGCCCACCGCCACCCCGAGCATCCCGAACGCGTCATCGCCGAACAACTCGTCAACCTCGGTCGGCTACCCGATGGATCCTTCCCGACCCGCATCCTCGACCGGGTGGAGACCTGGCTCGCCGCACCCGCGCGACCTCAAGACACGGCCATCCCGCTGTCCGTACTCAAGCCGATGCTGGCGAAAGACGGCCACCACACCGTTCAGGACAACCGGAACACCCTGCGCTTCGACCCGTTCCTGGTATCTCCGAACTGGGCCCGCCCCATCCGAGACCGAATCCGCGCCATCCTGCGCCACCAGGCATCGGGTGACGATCTGCGATGCGCTGGCGCCGCGGTCAACCTGCTCGAGCAGGCGTTGCGCGCCCCCCAGGGAGACTTCGGCTACTCGCCCACCGACGAGGAGGTGCTGGCCTGGGAGGACGATGACTTGGCCACTGTCGCGACGTTGGCCGGGGCAGCGCGAGCCACGGGAAGTCCCGTCATCCGGCGACTCATCCGACGCGCGGTGACCTGGCCTGCGGGACGCGCACTGTCGCTCCCGCTCCGCCACGCCGCTCTCGTCTTGGCTACCGAACTCGATGAACAGGACGACGACCTCGCCGAACTCGCGTTGGGACGGGGCTACTCCGCGGTCCTGTCGCGGCGCGGCGTTCCCGTGCCCACCCTCGACGAACTCCAAGCCGAGCGGGCAGCAGAAGACGCTGGCGAAGACGGCCTCCCCGAAGAACAACGACAAGCACGCTCCCAGCAGCGGATCCAGGAACGCATCGCGCTGAAGAGCGCCGAGCGCCAGGCTCTGGCCGACCGAGTCATCGGACGCCTTGTGACGAGCGGCGACCCGGCCTGGATCGTCGCCACCCTCGACGAGGCGCTCCGCCAGGCGAGAGCCGTCGAGGACCGCCACGCCACGGCACCGTTTCTGCTCAGGGAAATCGCGCGAGCCCGACCAGGACTGGCTGCCGACCTCACCCAAGCGGTCGTAGACCACACCTCTGGACCACTCGACGAGCAACTGCGGTGGCTGCTCATCGAGTGGGTAGAGGCGGACCAGGATGCGGCAGTCACCTGGCTCGACGGTCTGACCAACCTCCGTGTGGAGGTGCGCTTGGCGGTGGCCGATGCGTTCGTCGGAGCGTCGTGGGTCGGTCGTGGTGAACCGTTCGCCCACATTCATAGTCGCGGACTGGCCGACCCGGACCCAGCCGT
Source organism: Actinosynnema sp. NPDC023658 (assembly GCF_040639995.1). Classification (NCBI taxonomy): domain Bacteria; kingdom Bacillati; phylum Actinomycetota; class Actinomycetes; order Pseudonocardiales; family Pseudonocardiaceae; genus Actinosynnema; species Actinosynnema sp. NPDC023658. The sequence continues at coordinate 13,135 of NZ_JBFAAX010000062.1, forward strand.
CCGGGATCGCTTCCTGCTGGCGACCCACCCACTGCTGAAGGCCAACCCAGTCGAGACCACCGAGTTCCTGCTTGCCTCGGATGTCTCGTCGGACACCGCCACCGGTGTGCTCGAACACGCTTGCGGTTACGACGGCGCCACGTGGGGTTCCGGGTTCGACGAACCCGCTGCCGCAGCCGTCCTCCAGCTCATCAGCCGGACGGACTGGTCTGACTACACCGTGCAACAGATCGCCACTGCCATCGCTCGCGCACATCCCGTCCTCGTCTTGCGGCACCTCTCACTCCTGCATGACGAGGGGCGCCGCCTGCCCACCGAAATCGACGAGATGGCGGACGCTTTCGACCAGGCGGCTGCTGACCTCGTTCGTTGGTTGGTTGACACGATGGTGCACAGCCCCGACAAGGCCGTCGCTGTCACGCGCCTGGCCATGTCCGGAGGCGTGACGGCACGGCAGGCCGAGCACCTGCAGTCGGCCGTCGACACGCTAGACGGCGAAGAACTCCTTGCCATGGCCACAGCGCTCCGAACACACGCGACCTGGCCGCTGAACTGCCCGGAGCTGGCCCGCCGAATGACACACCGAGCGAGAACGACAGGGCACGGCCTGGTAGCCGCGGTTCGTGAACAAATCGCCGCTGCGATGCGCCCGAGTCACTGGAGCTACAGCAACGGTCGGTCATCGGAACTCGGCCGGGCCACGACAAACGCCGCTGAAGCCTTGGCCAGCGAAGAAGACGATGAATTGCGGGAAGACTTCCAACGAGCACTCGACTGGCTGGAAGAGGAGACAGTCAGGTTGATGCATCGACACGAAGAATGGATGAATGGTTGACCCGCGCACTGACCTCCGACTGTCGGATTTCTTCGACGAAGGCCCGCACGTGCCGCGCATCGCTGCCCTCGGAGCCGATGACGAATGCGAGGGCACGGTTGAGGACCCGATGCGCGGCGGGCTGGTCGCCGGACAGCCACAGCGCCCGGCCGAGCCCGGCCACGCACTCGGCCCGCGCGGTGGTGTCGGGAAGGTCTTCGTGCGCCTTGTCGGCGCGGGCGAAGTACTTGACGGCTGAGTCGTGCCGACCGACCTCGCTCATCAGAACGCCGAGATTAGCCAGCGTGCGTGCGACGCCAGCCTCGTGTTGGTGTAGCAGGTAGGTCTCCAGCGTCTCGTCGGCGCAGCCGATGACCTTGTGCATCCGGCCTTGGGCGTGGTAGGTCTCGGCCAGGTCGTGCAGGGACGCGGCGGTGGCGTCCGGGTCGTCGTCGCGTCGTCGGTGGATTGTGAGTTCCTGCATGCCGTGGATGGCGGCGCGGCGGAGGTGCCGTGTGCGCGCAAGATGCGAGCTGCGCGGCGGAGCGCCATCGCCAGCAGCAGGGATGTGGGCAGCACGGTCAGCAGGTGGGCTCCGACGTCGCTCGTCCGGCGGATCCAGTCCTGCTCGACATCGGGTGGGACGGCGGGCCAGATCTCGGCCAGCTGGGTGGCCGAGATCTCCGGTTCGTCCAGCACGGCGTGCAGGGTTGTGAGGATGCGGTCAGGGGCGAAGGGCGATCCGTCGTAGTGTTTTGCCAGTTCACGACGCAACTGCGAGGCGGCATGCCTGGGGACACTCACTCCGAGGTCCTGTCCGCGTTGGAGACCACCTCGAACAGGTCCTCGAAGGCCATCGGCTTCAGTGCGATCAGTGCGCTGGCGATGAACGCGGCCCCGGGCTTCTAAGTATTGCATATCAGCGGAGTTAGGCTGCTAATCACTGAAAAATGGAACTGTGGTCCTGGTGTCGATCGCTCTATTTATAACCCATGCAGGCGGGCGGCCTTTTGTCGACCGGTGCGATTTTTCTGAACTCGGTCTATGTGATGTCGAGGTCGACGGGCACGTTGTTGTCCTTGAGGTGCGCTGCGATGCGGTCGTGAGCAGACTCAGGTAATGCGATGGCGAGGAGTCGACGGGCTCGGGTCGCGGCAACGTACAGCACTCGCAGGCTCTCGGCGACGTGGTCTTCGTGTACACCGGAGATCCATGCGTCGATAACGGCCTCCGTGCGCTTGTCCTTCGGGGGCACGATGACGAGGACGGCGTCGGCTTCCGCGCCCTTCACCTGGTGGATCAGCGAGGTGCGGACTGGCTCGGACTTTCTCTTGGACGATGCTCCTCCCGCTTCACGTGCCGTCGCCAATTTGAGAGCTGGGCTTGCGCGAAGTGACCCACTGTTGTTTTGACGAACGATGTCCGGTTGTGGTGGATGGTGCTTGAGCAGTTTGTTGACCGCGGTGCACCAGTTCCCGAAGGTTCCATGGTCCAGGTCGGGTAGGGCGGCTGCGAACCTGGCTGCGGTAGATCGGAGTGTCTGGTTGTCGATGCCGAGTCGGTCGCACAGGTTCTTGGTGCTCTTGCCGTCGGTGTGGGCGTACCAGTAGTCCAGCAGGCACCGTTCAAGGACGTCGTAGGCGCTGTCGCGACGGCGTCGGCTTTGATGCGGGGCGGAGAGGATGGTGGCGGCCCAGGCGACGCGTGCTGCCGCGGCGTCGGGCGGATTGCCTGTCGGGCCGGCTTGTCGGGGGAGGTTGGCCGCGGAGTGGGCGAGGACGAGTCGGTTGTCGGTCGGGATGCCCATGGCGTCGGCGCGGTCGGTGAAGACGGCGAGGGCGTGGTCGAGCGTGCCGTTGCCCGTTTTCACCAGCACGATGCCGGCAGGCTCGTCGTGATGTCGGCCGATGGGATCGTCGGGTGGTCGTGCGAACCGTGTGGGCCGCAGTGTGGCCGCCAGGTTGCAGATGGCGCTGCTGCTGCGCCAGTTGCCCGTGAGGTCGACGCGAGAACCGAGGGTGATGCCGAATTCGCGTACCTTGTCCGGTCGCGCGCCCCGAAACTCGTAGATCGCTTGATCGGGGTCGCAGACGAACACCAGCGGAAGCCCGGCGTCACGGAGCTTGGCGAGGATCGCCAGGTCGAGGTGCGAGCAGTCCTGTGCCTCGTCGATGACCACTTCGGTGAACCTCGTGGACAGCGTGGCGATGGGGTGAACGTCGGGCTTGTTCATCGCATGCAGGGCGAGGATGCGAATCTCGTGGCCGGTGATGTATCCGAAGTCGATGTGCCTTTTGCGGGTCTTGAGCGCTGCCTTCTCTGCGGCGTCGAGCAGTCCTTTGCTGTTCAGCGCTCGGTAGAGGGCGAAGTTCTTGGAAGGTTGAAGCCGGGCCGTGCAGGCGGTCGCTGATTCGTCCCGGCTGAACTGGAAGTCGCTCAGCCGGGGCCGGTACTTGGGTCCACCGGGGATGTCGACTTTCGCGTTGATCCGGTCCCACGAGTCGAGCCGCTCCCAGACTTTTCCTCCAGGCAGGAAGGGGCGGACGAGGTAGCGCCATAGGAAGGTGTCGATGGTGCCGATGAAGTTGGGGAACGCGAGGAGGTCGTCACGCCTCGCTTCACGGCACCGTCGGACGACCTCGTCGCATGCCACGTTGGTGAACGAGACGACAGCACGTCCACACCTGCCGCGCATGGAGCCACCGGACAGGTGCCGTTCCACGATGACCTTGGTCTTGCCCGCTCCGGGACATGCCTGGACATACAGGGGAGCCGGCCGTTCGATGGCGTCCTTCTGCCGGAGCAGGGCCTGCTTTCGCCTTGCCTCGATGGTCGTCACGCGTGTGCCTCGGAGATCCAGGTGATCGTAGCCTTCAAGTACTCCGGCACGACGAATTCGGGACTCCTGGTGCTCAACTCGGCCACCGCCTGGGCGAAGTCGCCCTTGCGCAGCTTGTGCTGTGCGAACTCCCGCTGAAACGCCGTAATCCTCTCGGAGCTCGTCGCCAGAGCGTCGATCCGTTCCCAGTCGTCCTTGCCCGCGCGGGGACGCTGCCGCATGTAGGCGTCCCTGATCACCGCGTCGTTGGCGGAGCCGGCCCGCAGGAGTTCCGGTTCCAGGGTCGGATGTGCCACGAAGACCTGGAGCCTGTCCTCGGCCTCCAGCTCGACCGCGAGCTTGGTCAACGCGATGCGTCGATCGCCGGGTGCCGTGGGGTCGTCGTCGGTGATGACGGCGACCTGCTCGGCGACTCGGCCGCCTTCGTGAGCAGTGAGCAGCACCCGGATGTAGGGCTCGAAGTCGACACCGTCGATCGCGACGATCGTAGTGCCGACGAATCGTGCCCAGCTCGCTCGATCGTCATGGTCGGCCCGCTTGGGCTCCGAAGTGCCCAGGTTGCGGGCGGTCTCGAAGAGCGGCGTGGACGGAGGACGGCGCAGGACCTGGCGTGCGAAGGCGGGCACGAGCAGGGCTTCGGCCATGCCTTCGACCAGGACGACTCGCGGGCCGAACAACATGGCACTGCGGGTCGCGTCGAGGTAGCGCTTGAGCTTGCCCTCGCCACCGTTCAGCTCCAACGAAGCCAGCGGGATCGCCTTGGTCTCGTACAGGCTCTCGTTTCTGCTCGGAACCGAAAGCTCGGGTTGTGAGGGAGTCGATCGGTCGGCGATGAACGCGTGCTTGTCCCGAGGGAGAAGCGGATGGCGTTTGATCACCACCAGGTCCTCGATGTCGGCCGAGGCCGCGACGAGAGGGGAGTGCGTCGTCACGACCACCTGGATGCGTCCGGCGTATCCGAAGGTGTCGGTACGGGCGGTCGATGCCTCAGCGGCGTCACGCAGGTACTCCAGCAGCAGGGCTTGGAGTTGCGGGTGCAGGTGTGCCTCGGGCTCCTCCACGAGGAACACCGTCAGGTCGTGGTCCTGAGCCGCACGCAACTCCGCCACGACCGTGGCGATGAACAGCAGGTTCGCGTAACCCAAGCCCGAGTCAGCGATGTCCCTGGGGTCGAGGCCGTGATCGTTCATCCGGATACGCAGCGACCGCGCAATGGACAGCAGGTCTGGGTCGGCGAACGAGACATCGGAATCCTGGGGACTGGCACCCGCCGACACGTCGGCCAGCGGAGCCCTCACTGCCTGCTCGACGCCCTTCAGTACCTCGCCGGACACCGGATCCTTCCGGAGACTGGCCAGCTTGTCCTTGACGGTGTTGACGAAGTCTGTCTCGCTGACGTTGTGTTCGGCCAACAGGTAGCGCAGCACGATGCGCAACCGGCTGCCCGAACCGGAGTTCAGCTCTCGCTGGGCATCGCGCAGCGGTGGCAGGTAGACATGCCGCAATCGCTCGCGGGCCTCGGGTTCGGGGTCGCGATCGCTGGATGTCTCCTGGCCTGCGACCCACGTGGTCCGGCCTCGAGTCTCGGTTCCGACCGGAGGCGTGTACGTCACCTGATAGCGGACCGTGGACGAGTCGGAGAGGACTCCCTGGCTGTAGGTTCCCAGCTGCTCGGGTGACGTCATGACGTACCTGGCGGCCAACTCGGCGGCTGCGGCGTCGGGAATCCTGGAGACGTCGTCGACATCCCAGTACCGGTCCCTGCGGCCGTCGAGCGCGTCAGTCAGCAGACGGATCGCATCCAACAGATTCGACTTACCAGCGTTGTTCTCTCCGATCACGACGGTCAGACGTTCACGTAGCGGCACCGTCACGTTGCGGAGTGAGCGGAAGTTGCGAGCTTCCACTGCGGCAAGTCGCACATGGACTCCTGAGGTGCATTTGGTCAGCACCCGTCTCACGATCGAGTGCAACCAGTCCTATGGGATGTCTCGATCTTCGACGATCAGTCGCACTGCGTTACACGCAACCGGGGCCGTTCACTCGAACGTGTGACAAGTGAGTATCGCTCGGTCCGTCCGGTCGTGGCCGTTGCCCCGGTTCCTGTCTCGACCGTTTCCTCGTGTCGTGCGCCCGAGCTGCTCAAGCGACACTTGAGAGAGATATCGAGAAGCTTGAGCTTCCCCCGATAGCCCGGTGGCTTTCCATGCGTGGTCCGATAGGGCCTGAAGGGAGTCGTCCGTGGCACCACCGAAGAAGTACCCCGACGAGTTGAGGGCCCGCGCTGTCCGGTTGTACCGGGAGTCCGACCCCAAGCCGGTGATCCGGCGCCTGGCCGAGCAGCTGGGCGTGCACCCTGTGGGGTGCCAGAAGTCGGCCATATGGTCTGACCTGCGGTTAGGCGGCTGCGGGTTCGTACTCGTTGATCAGGCCGCCGAGGACTGGTCGGCGACGTATCGAGGTGTAGCCCGGCTCTGCAATCGGCCGGTCTGGTCGCGGTGGTACGAGTTGTAGGGCTTGGTGTGGTCGGCGGTGGTTGTAGTGGGAGACGTAGCGGTCGAGTACCGCTCGCAGGTGGTGTTCGTTGGTGATGAGCAGTCGGTCGGTGGCTTCGCGTCTGACGGTGCCGACGAACCGTTCGGCGTAGGCGTTGGCTTGCGGGCACCGTGGTGGGATCTTGACGACCTGGATGCCGGTGGC
>NZ_JBFAAX010000062.1:19497-22757 GCF_040639995.1 Actinosynnema sp. NPDC023658
GGTCCACGGGCCGTTCGGGTTGGTGGTGGTGCCGAGGATGTGCACGTAGCGGGTGGCGACTTCCATCACGAAGAGCACGTACACGCGTTTGAGGGTGACGGCGCAGTCGACGTGGAAGAAGTCGCAGGCCAACATGCTCGCGGCCTGGGCGCGCAGGAACCGTCGCCAGGAGGTGTCGGTGTCGCGCTGGGGCGCTGGCGGTACCCGCAGGCGCTTGAGCACGCGGCGAACCGTTGACGCGGCTACCTGGTGGCCGAGCTTGAGCAGCTCGCCCTGGATCCGGCGGTAGCCCCAGCCGGCGTTCTCGCGGGCCATGCGCTCGATCAACGTCACGATGATGTCGTCGACCGGTGGGCGGCCGGTGCGGTGGGGGTAGGTCCATTTCTTCGCGACCAGGCGCCGGTGCCATCGAAGAAGGGTGCCCGGCGTCACCACTCGGTGCTCGCGCAGCAGTCGGGGTAGTCGGCACACCAGGGCGGCGAGTACGGCGCGATCGGCCCACTCCAGCCGCGGGCGGGGGTTGGTACGGCGTAGTACGGCGATTTCGTGCCGCAGCACCAGCAGCTCCACGTCCTTGGCCGCTGATGACCGGCCAAGGAGAACCAACCAGCCGACGACCCGGATGAAGACCAGGTATAGCAGTCGTAGCGCCACGCCTCGCGATCATTCTCCTACAGCCTATGGTGCGCGATCGCCGCAGGTCGGCGCCTGAGTGCAGAGTTCTGGCACCCCATAGGCCGCCTGTTCGAGGTGGAAGCCGGTGTCAGCGACGCGCCGGTGTTCCAAGATCCTGGATGAAGTCGAACTCGGAGAAATACCCTGGCGGTGGCGGCGACCAGCCGCAAGGGCGTGGTCACCGCCACCGGGCGGTGCTCAGTCGAGTGGCCAAATCCTCACGAGCCAGTGCTCGACGTCGCTGAAGAACAACTCGTGCTCCTCGTGCGAGAGCCGTGCCGCTTCGTCACGGCCGGTGCAGCTCACGCGGACTCCGGCTCGACCGGTGAACGTCGCGGGGATCTCCACGGAAAAGCCGGTGTCGATAGCCAGCAGGACCACGGCAGGCGCTGCCAGGTCGACGGCGCCGGTCACGGTCTCCGACCCGGAGGGGTGCTCGGGCGGTTCGCCATCCCAGAACTCGACCCGCACGCTCGCGGTGTGGTCGTCGGCGGCGCTGAAGAAGCCGACACCGCCACCGATCACGGATGCCACGGGGTGCTCGACGGCGAGCGGATCGCCACCCGCTCCGGTGATCAGGGAGAACGCCCCGTATGTCACGGGCACCGGGGTTTCCCGGGATGAGAGCAGGTTCGGCACTCCTTACCTCCGCCTTCGCCTGGACTACGTCATCCGACGATATCGACGTAGAACGTGTCGCGTTCGAGGATGTGGTCCACGGCGTACCAGATGCCCAGCGCTCGGCCCGCGGCGCGGTTCTGGCTCCGGTCCAGCGGCATCGACGAGAACGAGACCGCGGTGTTGCCACCGTTCCACAGGTTGTAGGCCGCCCCCTCGTAAGTCGACGCGAACGGGTACTCGTCGCAGTCGAGCGTGCCGCCCCGGGAGTAGTTCAAGCCCCAGAACCGGATGCAGTTCGCGACTGCCAACAGCCTGTTCGCCTCGTACCTGTCCTCACGCCCAACGCCCAGTTCCGGCACGAGCCTCGCCAGCTTGCGCCCGGATGCCTTGGCACCCGGGATGATTCTGCCGACCCCGCCGGGCCTGGTGTTCTCCGGTGTCCTCTGCGCCAGGTCGATGTGTTCCGCGACCGCCTTCACCGGTGATCCTGACGCCTTGGAGTAGGTCAGCACGGCGTCGACGTCGGTGAAGATGCACGCGCCGTTGTCACGGCGCTGCGTCTCGACGTTGTAGGTGTACGTCGAGGTGTCGCAGCGGAGGGCGTCGTCGGGCAGCTCCACCTCCGGCGGCAGGTAGTCGGGGGCGAAGTTCGTGATCGTCAACGAGGTGTTGTAGTAGGTCTTGTTGTCCGGCTCGTTCGGGAACGCGCTGTTGCCCGAGATGGTCAGGTCGAAGCTGGTCTCGAACCCCGCACGCAATTCGCCGAGCGTCTTGGTGACGCCGCCGCTCTGCGAGTTCTGGCAGGTGGAGCCGTCGAGCGCGACGCAGTCCACGCGCAGTCGAATCAACGTGCTGTCCGGCGCGGGTTCCGGACCGGACTTCTGACCGGTGTCGGTGCGGATGGTGAACCTGGCCTGGCGAACCGGTGCGCTCGTGTCACCGGGAGGAACGACGTTGGCGTCGCCCACCCCGATTACGATGATCCGGAACGAGTTGATCGACGGGCTGCACAGGATCGGGCAGGACGCCGGCTTGACCAGGTTGTCGTATCCCGCGTAGCAGGTCGAGTAGTGGTTCTTGTGCCACCAGACCGGATCGCCCGACGGGAACTGGTGGTCGTCGCACTCGTCGAGGGTGACGGGGTCCACCGCGATCTGCGCGGAAGGAGCCGGTGCCACGATGTCCGTAATGTCCCTCGTGAAGTCCTGCTGCTTGTCGGTCTGCTCCCAGGACATGCGTTCGTGCAGCGTTGCGGGCGGGGGGTTGGTCTGGGTCACCTGGTCGACGGGAACCCTGACGACGTCGCCGGAAGGCGTGACGCGGTCGGTGACCAGGCCGGCCGGTGTGTCCGATGTGGTCGTTTGAGCGGTTGAGGTGCCCGTCGCCAGCAGGCTGGCGGCGAAGGCCGCCAGTACCGCGATGGCGGCGAAACGAGATCTGCGCACGGAAATGAGCCCCCTCTTCCTCCGAGTGGAACGAGGGGTCGGCACAAGCGGATGGCGAGAGTGTTCGCCCCGATCCCCCCGATCGTGATGGTGAACGTCGCGCCGAACCGGATCCCCCTCCGGCTGTCACGAGGCAACGCTTCCGCACCGCACTCTGCCGGCGTGCGACCGGAACACTGGGAGAGACGTCCGCGCGTCACCCGTTCGCCGCTACGCCATTCGAGTGTTCACTACCAACGAAAGGAGTTTTCGCTGCTGTCGACCCGTAGACCTGTTTCGCTGGCGGGACAGCTTCTCCAGGTGTCCACCGCGATGCTCACCTGTGGGGTGCCAGAAGTCGGCCGTATAATCTGAGCTGCGGTTGCTGCTGCAGGCTCGTAGTCGTTGATCAGGCCGCCGAGGACTGGTCGGCGGCGTATCGAGGTGCAGCCCGGCTCTGCGATCGGGTGGTCCGGTCTGGGCCTGACCCGTTTTGACGGACATCTGAGATCAGGGGGCGCGTGCCCCCGGAAGGATGTC
>NZ_JBFAAX010000063.1:0-22462 GCF_040639995.1 Actinosynnema sp. NPDC023658
GCCGACGGTCAGCCGCCAGTCCCCGTCCACCGCGGACACGCCCGCGGCGGAGGCCGTGCGGTTGATCGGCAGCGCGACCGACCGCGTGCCCAGCACCGACACCGCCCGCAGCCACGGGACCGTGCCGCCCGCCGTGGCGAGCACCGCGACCGCCGCCGCCCCGCCCGTCGTGAGCAGGAACCCGCGCCGGCTGAGCGTGCCCCGGCGCACCTCCTCGGCGGGTGCGCGCATGAGCGGCAGCTTGACGGCGACGTGCACCAGCAGCGCGCCGACCGCGACCCACGCGACCGCGTGGTGTGCGGGCGGGAAGAAGAACCGCCACGGGTAGTTCTGCACCGCGTTGAACAGGCCCGTGACCAGCTCGAAGAACGCCGCGCCGAGCAGCACGAGGACCGAGCCGCGCTCCAGCGCGTGCGGCAGCGACTTCACCAGCGGCCGTTCGAACAGCTTCGGGTAGACCGTCCACAGCTTCGCGAGCAGCAGCGGGATCGCGGCCACGCCCGACATGACGTGCACGCCCTGCGTCACCCGGTAGAGGCCCACCGGACGGGTGGGCCAGGCGAACCACCCGGGCGGGTGCTGGATGTAGTGGCTGAGCAGCCCGGTGACGAAGCACAGGCCGAAGGCGACGCCCAGCCACAGGCCGATCCGGGTGGCCGTGTGCGGGCTGGACTCGCGCCGGGGCGTCACGACCGCACCAGCTCGGTGAACCAGCGGCCGTCGCGCTCGACCAGCCACCGCGGTCGCAACCCGGCCCGCGCGGCGACGGCCGTGACGGCCCGCGCGTCGACCCTCGCCCAGTCGAACCAGGGGCCGCCCGCGACCCGCGCCCGGTCCCGGCGCAGCCCGCAGCCGGGCGGTTCCACCTCCACCAGCACGCTCCCGCGCCGGTGCACGAGCACGCGGGCCCGGCGCAGCAGCGCGACCGGGTCGCCGCCGATGCCGATGTTGCCGTCCGCGAGCAGCACGTGCGCCCACCGCCCCGTGCCGGGCAGCCGGCCGAGCACGTCGCGGTGCAGCGCCGGGCCGCCCCTGGTCCGGGTGAGGGCGACGGCCAGCGGCGAGTGGTCCACGCCCAGCGCCACCACCCCGCGCCGGACCAGAGCCGCGACGAGCCGTCCGGGCCCGCAGCCGAGGTCGACGGTCGGGCCGTGGCACGCGTCGAGCAGCACGTGGTCGGCGTCGTTCGCGTCGTCGTGCCAGCGGTCGACCGGCAGCGGCACGTGGTCGCCGCCCGCCAGGTCGAGCCGGCACTCCGCGCCGCCGAGGCCGACGTCGAACGCGGTCACCGCAGCGCCCCGAGGTGGGCGAGGGCGGCGGCGAACCGGGTGTGCGGCACGTCGGCGGCGACCCGGCGGGCGGTGGCCATGTCGTCCACGTCGGACAGCACGGGCAGCACGGCGGTGTCGCGGTCGCCCAGCGCCAGCAGCGTCCGCGCCCCGGTGTCGGGCCGGGACATCGGCACCGCGCGCAGCGCGGCGGCCACCGCGGGGTCCCGGAGCCCGAGCGCCCACCACCCGCCGTCGGCCGCCGGGCCGAGCACGGCGTCGTGCGCGAGGAGCCGTTCGACCGACTCGGCCAGCAGCAGCGGCGTGACCTGCGGGGTGTCCATGCCGATCTGGAACACCGGCAGGCCGTGCGCGCGGTGGGTGTCGACGTGCGCGTTGGCCAGCCGGTCGGCGAACGACGCACCCCGCTGCGGCAGCACCGTGAAGTGGCGCAGCACGGCCCGGATCTCGGCCGACCGGCACGCGTCGCCCAGCGACCCGGTCATCGCCACGACCGGCCGCACGCGCGGCGTGGCCAGCACGGCGTCGAGGGTGTCCAGCAACGCGGCGGCGGCGACCTCGGCCGCCTCACCGGGCGTCGCGGGCGGGCACAGGCGGGTCTTCGCCAGTCCGGGGACGGGCGCCTTGGCCACCACCAGCAGGCTCGCGGTCGGCGTCATCGGCGGGGGTGTCTGCGGCGGGGGTGTCTTCGAGGGGGGCGTCATCGCAGCACCGACGCCATGTCCCGCACCGCGCGCACGGTGCCGCGCACCGAACCCGACACCTTCGACTTCGTGCCCGCCGCCCGAGGCCCGTAGCGGACGTCCCGCTCGACCACCCGCCACCCGGCGGAGGCCGCGCGCAGCAGCAGTTCGAGCGGGTAGCCGAACGCCCGGTCCTCCACCCCCAGGTCCAGCAGGTCCTGGCGGCGGAACGCCCGCATCGGCGCGATGTCGCGCACCGGCAGCCCCTTGTGCCGCAGCAACGCGGCCAGCACCGCGTTGCCCGCCCGCGCGTGCCACGGCCAGCTGCCCGCCTCCGGCACCCGCCGCCCCACCGCCAGGTCCGCCCCGGCCAGCAGCGCCACCAGGTCCGGCAGCTCGCGCGGGTCCAGCGAGCCGTCCGCGTCGAGCACGCAGACCACCTCCGAGCGCGCACGCTCCACGCCCGTGTGCACGGCCGCGCCGTACCCGGGCCGCGGCTCGTGCACGACCTCCGCGCCCAGCGAACGGGCGATGTCCGGTGAGCCGTCGCGCGATCCGTTGTCCACCACCAGCGCCCGGTAGCCGGCGGGCATGGCCCGCAGCACGCCCGGCAGCGCCGCCGCCTCGTCCAGGCAGGGGAGCACCACGTCGATTTCGTCCACGAACAACAGCATGGACGGCCGGAACCCGTTGTGCCGCTTACCGAATCCTGACGTGTGAACCAGTTCTTACGGACCGCTGACGGATGCCCCCTCGGCCGCGCGGCGACGACCCGACCGGCCTTACCGTGGGCGTGTGCTCCGTGTCCTGGCCGCCGCGGCCCTGGTCGTCTCGGCCGTCGTGGCCGGTGTCGCCGTGGGCGGTGAGCGCACGTTCGCGGGCGCGGCCCCCCTGTTCGCCGGGTGGTTCCCGCACGTCGGCGTCGGCACGCCGATGGCCGTGCTGGTGGCGTTGGCGGTGGTGGTGTGGGGACCGGACCTGGCCGCGCGGCTGCCGTGGCGGGCGGCGTTGGGCGCGGGGTACGCCGCGGCCGTGGCCTGGACGTTCTCCCTGGCCCTGGTGGACGGGTGGGACCGGGGCTTCGCCGGGCGGCTGACCACGTCCGACGAGTACCTGCACGAGGTGCCGGGCGTGACCGACGTCGGCGCGGCGCTGCGCGGGTTCTCCTCCCGGATCCTGGACTTCCAGCCCGACTCGTGGACCGTGCACGTGTCCGGGCACCCGCCGGGCGCGCTGCTGGTGTTCGTCGGGCTCGACCGGGTCGGGCTGTCCGGCGGCGCGTGGGCCTCGGCGTTCGTGGTGCTGGTCGGCGCGCTGACGGCGGTCGCGGTGCCGGTGGCGGTGCGGGCGTTCGACTCCGAGGAGCGCGCGCGGGCCGTGCTGCCGTTCGTGGCGCTGTTCCCCGGCGCGGTGTGGGTGGGGGTGTCGGCCGACGGGATGTTCGCGGGCGTGACGGCGTGCGGCATCGCGCTGCTGGCGACGCGGCGCGCGGTGGCCGGCGGCGTCGTGCTCGGGTTCAGCGTCTTCCTGTCCTACGGGCTGGTGCTGATGGGCCTGCTGGCGCTGGTCGTGCTGTGGCCGTCCTGGCGGCGGATCGGTCTCGCGGTGCTGGGCGCGCTGGGGGTGGTGGGGGTGTTCGCGGCGCTCGGGTTCTGGTGGGTCGACGGCTACCACCTGGTGGTCGAGCGGTACTACCAGGGCATCGCGTCGTCCCGCTCGTACGGGTACTGGGTGTGGGCGAACCTGGCCGCAGCCGTGCTGGCCTGCGGGTTCGCGCCGTTCGCCGCGCGGTGGCGGGGTCGGTTCACAGGTTCCGGCGCTTCCGCCACACTGGCCGCAGCGGCGGTGGTCGCCATCCTGGTGGCCGACGTGTCCGGCTTGAGCAAGGCCGAGGTGGAGCGGATCTGGCTGCCGTTCACGGTGTGGCTGCTCGTGTTCGTGCCGGACCGGCGACGACCGTGGCTGGCGGCGCAAGCGGTGACCGCGCTCGCGGTCAACCACCTCCTGCTGACCAACTGGTGAGGACCGACATGGATCAGACGACCGGCCGGGTCCTCGTCGTGGACGACGACGTGACCGTGCGGGACGTGGTGCGCCGGTACCTGGAGCTGGCCGGGTACGAGGTCGAGCTGGTCGGTGACGGCGAGAGCGCGCTGCGCCGGTTCGCCGAGCGGGAACCCGACCTGGTGGTGCTGGACCTGATGCTGCCCGGCGTCGACGGTCTGGAGGTGTGCCGCCGGCTGCGGGTGCGCAGCGCGGTGCCGGTGGTGATGCTGACCGCCCTCGGGGAGGAGGAGGACCGCATCGCCGGGCTCCAGCTCGGCGCGGACGACTACGTGACCAAGCCGTTCAGCCCGCGCGAGCTGGCGTTGCGGGTGACGTCGGTGCTGCGCCGGTCGCGGGTGGCGGCGTCGCGGTCGTCGTCCGTGCTGACCGACGGCGGGCTGCGGGTCGACGTGGGCGCGCGGTCGGCGTGGCTGGACGGTCGGGAGCTGTCGCTGACCACGCGCGAGTTCGACCTGCTGGTGTTCTTCCTGACCCACCGCGGCACCGCGTTCGGCCGGGGCGAGCTGCTGTCGCGGGTGTGGGGTTGGGAGTTCGGGGACCAGTCCACCGTGACCGTCCACGTGCGACGGTTGCGGGAGAAGGTGGAGGTCGACTCGGCCCGGCCGGTGCGGATCGCCACCGTGTGGGGTGTCGGCTACCGGTACGACGGCGGTGCGTGATGTTGACCGAGATCTACCACATCCTGCCCTACGCGGTGCTGTTCTCGCTGCCGCTGGCGCTGCTCGGGGCGGTGGTGCTGCGGCGGTTGTCGAGCGGCTCGCTGGCCACGGCGCTGACCGTGCTGGCGATCGTGCCGGTGGTGGCGACCGTCGGCGGCGTGCTGGCGGTCAGCGGGTTCATGTTCACCCCCATCCTCACCACGACCGTGCTGGTGTGCCTGCTCGTGGCGCTGGTGACGGTGCCGACGGCGGTGCTGCTGGGCCGGGCGCTGGCGCGGCGCAGCGTGTGGGAGAGCGAGGCGCGGGCCCGGGAGCGCGCGGCCGAGGCGTCCCGGCGCGAGCTGGTGGCGTGGATCAGCCACGACCTGCGCACGCCGCTGGCCGGCATCCGGGCGATGGCCGAGGCGCTGGCCGACGGCGTGGTGTCGCGCCGGGACGAGGTCACCGGGTACGCGAGCCGGATCTCCGCCGAGGCCGAGGCGCTGTCCGGGATGGTGGACGACCTGTTCGAGCTGTCCCGCATCACCGCGGGCGCGCTGCGGCTGACGTTGTCGGAGGTGCCGCTGGCCGACGTGGTGAGCGAGGTGGTCGCGGCGGAGAGCCCGGTCGCCTCGCGCAAGGGCGTGCGGCTGCTGGCGGACGCGGCGACGTGGCCGGTGGTGCTGGGCAGCGACCCGGAGCTGGCGCGGGTGGTGCGCAACCTGCTGTCCAACGCGATCCGCCACACCCCGCCGGACGGGACGGTGGCCGTGCAGGTGGGCGTGGAGGGCTCGTCGGCGCTGCTGCGCGTGGACGACGGCTGCGGCGGCATCCCGGAGGCCGACCTGCCCCGGGTGTTCGACGTGGCGTTCCGCGGCACGCCGCACCGGCAGCCGGTCGGCGGCGGCCTGGGCCTGGCGATCGCCCGCGGCCTGGTGGAGGCGCACCGGGGCACGATCGACGCCCACAACCACGGCCGGGGCTGCCGGTTCGAGGTGCGGCTGCCGCTCAGCGCAGCGGGTCCGTTGCGAACTGCTTGACCCCCGCCGCGAACGACTTGGCCGCGTGGAAGCCGAGCAGCTCCCGCGCCCGGGCCGGGTCCGCGACGACGTGCCGCACGTCCGCCGGGCGTGCCCCGCCGACGACGCGCGGCTCCGGTCCGCCGCACGCCTGCGCCAGGTGGGCGGCGAGGTCACCGATGGTGTGCGGCTCGCCCGAGCAGATGTTGAGCGGGGTGAACGTTCCGGGTGCTCCCGGTCGGTGCAGCGCCAGCACGTTGGCCCGCG
Organism: Actinosynnema sp. NPDC023658; assembly: GCF_040639995.1. Lineage (NCBI taxonomy): Bacteria > Bacillati > Actinomycetota > Actinomycetes > Pseudonocardiales > Pseudonocardiaceae > Actinosynnema > Actinosynnema sp. NPDC023658. The sequence goes on from NZ_JBFAAX010000063.1 coordinate 5,964, forward strand.
CCACGTCGCTGACGTGCACGAAGTCCCGGCGCTGCCGCCCGTCTTCGAGGACGGTGGGCGCCTCCCCGCGTTCGAGGGCGCTGCGGAACAGGCTCGCCACGCCCGCGTACGGCGTGTCCTTCGGCATCCTCGGGCCGTAGACGTTGTGGTACCTGAGCGCCCACACGCCGCCGCCCGTCTGCCGGGCCCACGCGGCCGCGTAGTGCTCCTGGGCGAGCTTGCTGGCGGCGTACGTGCTGCGGGGGTCCAGCGGGGCGTCCTCGGGCACCAGGCGCGGCTCCAGCGGGCTGCCGCAGTGCGGGCACGGCGGTTCGTAGCCGCCCCGGTCGAGGTCGGCCTGCCGCCGCGGCGCGGCCCGGACGACCCCGTGCTCGGCGCACTCGTACCGACCCTCGCCGTAGACGACCATCGACGAGGCCATGACCAGGCGCTTCACCCCCACCTCGTGCATCGCCGCGAGCAGCACGGCGGTGCCCAGGTCGTTGTTGCGGGCGTAGAGCGGCGCGTCGGACGGGTCGAGGCCGTGGCCCACTACGGCGGCCTGGTGGCACACCGCGTCCACTCCTTCGAGGAGGTTTTTCACCGTGTCGAGGTCGGTGACGTCGTGAGTCCTGGACGGACGGTCACGGTGGGCCTGGGGGAGGTAGGCGTCGAGCACGACGACGTCGTGGTCGGCCGCGGTCAGGTGGTCGACGACGTGGGAGCCGATGAACCCGGCTCCGCCGGTGAGGAGAACGCGCACGTCACCGAAGTTAGGGGTGGTTCGGGGGGAACGCGCGGTGCGGCAGCGTGACGTCACGGAACCGTCAGATCCACCGATTGGTTACGGTGACGCGCATGGAACGCAGCGCGCAGCGCCTGGGACGCGCCCTTGTCGTGATCGTGGACGACCGGGTGGCGCACGGTGAGCACGACGACAGCACAGGACCGCTGGTCACCGAGTTGCTGGAGGAAGCAGGGTTCATCGTCGACGGCACGGTCGCGGTGGAGGGCGAGGTGGTGGGCATCCGCGCCGCGCTCAACACCGCGGTCATCGGCGGGGTCGACCTGGTCGTCACCGTCGGCGGCACGGGTGTGTCGCCGCGCGACGTCACGCCGGACGCCACGCAGGGCGTGCTCGACCGGCCGATCAGTGGCATCGCCGAGGCGCTCCGCGCCTCGGGGTTGGCGGCGGGTGCCGTCGACGCGGGCATCTCGCGGGGTCTGGTCGGCGTGTCCGGCAGCACCCTCGTGGTGAACCTCGCCGGGTCGCGGTCGGCGGTGCGCGACGGCATGGCGACCTTGTCGGCGCTCGTGCCGTACGTGATCGAACAGCTCTCCGGGCTCGACGAGGCATGACCGGGCCCGCTGACGACGCCGACGTCCCCGACTCCCCGGCCGCCGCGTCACCCGCCGCTGCCGCGGAGGAGGCGGCCGGAGGGTTCGTCGGACGAGCCCCGCCCGTCCGGACGTGACGACCGGTGGTACGAGGAGAACCGGCCGCCGCACCACGGCGGCTAGGTCTCCGCTCAGCAGCCGGCGGGAGGGCCGGCCTCGGGGTGGACGTCGACCGTGCAGCCCTTGCACGATCGACGTGCCCACCCGGGCGTTGCCGCGCTCATCGACGTCGGTCGCGAGTGCTGCTTACGAGGGGAACTCCTGGCCGCCCCGCACGACGGGTCGCTCCTGGCCTCCGCCCCGCACGGACGGGAACTCCTGGTCGCGGCTCTGGCGCTGGTGCTGGGCGGCGAGCAGGTCGCGGATCTCGGTGAGCAGCTCGATGTCGCTGGGCTCGGAGGGACCGGGCTCCTCGCCGCGCTTGCGGCGCTCCTTCAGCTTGTTCATCGGCATGACGAAGATGAAGTAGACGACCGCGGCGACGATCAGGAAGTTGATCACCGCGGTGATGATCGCGCCGAAGTCGAGGACGGTCTTGTCGTTGTCGCCCAGCCGCACGGCCAGGCCTTCGACGTTGCTGCCGCCGAACAACGCGATGATCGGGTTGATCAGGTGGGACGTGAACGCGGTGACGATGGCGTTGAACGCCGCGCCGATGACGACCGCCACGGCGAGGTCGATCACGTTGCCGCGCATGAGGAAGTCCTTGAAGCCCTTGATCACGGTGTGACTCCTCCGCTCGGTGGGCATGGTTGGGGGCCAGCGGAGAGTAACCGCTCGGCGTCACCAAGACGCCGCCACGCCCACCTGCCCCCCGGTTCACCCACCACCGCCCCAACCCCGCCACCCCCACCAGACCGCAGCCGCAGCCACCCGCCGCCCCGGCTCGCGAAGCAGGCGGCAGGCGGGAGGCGGGAGGGGGCCTGGCGACGTGCGGCGAAGCGAGCACCAAGCCGAGCGCGCTCAGCAGCGGTGCAGCGGTGGAGCAGCGCATCGGTGAAGGACGAGGCAGCGGGGTGCGCAGCCAACGGGTCCGGCGGGTCCGGCGGGTTCGGCGGTCGGCGGGGTCGGCGGGTCCGGCGGGCAGCGGGGTCGGGGGCCGAAGGCCCGGCGGGTCCGGCAGGTCGGCGGGTCCGGTCATCCGGCGGGTCAGCGGGTCCGGCGGGTGAGTGGTCAGCGGGTCCGCCGGTCAACAGGTCCGGCGGGTCAGCGGTCAGCGGGGTCGAAGGGGCGGCAGGTCCGGCGGGTCCGATCGTCCGGTGGTCAGCGGGTCCGGCGGATGAGTGGCCAACGGGTCCGGCGGGTCAATGGGTCCGGCGGGTCAGCGGGTCCGGCGGGTGCGGCGGTCGGCGGGTGCGGGGGGCGGAAGGTCCAACGGGTCCGGCGGTCAGCGGGGTCGGCGGGTCCGGCGGTCAGCGGGGTCCGGTGGGTCGGCGGTCAACGGGTCCGGAGGGTCGGCAGGTCCGGCGGGTGGCGGCCGGCGGGCCGGGGGCGGGCCGGAGCGTCGGGCGGTCAGCGCAGGATCACGGCCACCGGGCCAGCGAGGGATTCGGCGGCCAGGTGGTGCGCGGCGGCGCGGTTGGCGGAGATCACGACCACCTCGCCCTCGCGCACGGCCACCACCGAGGCGTCCGCCGCCAGCACCTGCGACTCCGCGCCCACCACGTCGACCCGGCTCCCCGGCCGCAGCAGGCCCACCACGCCCGCGTCGGACAGCCGCACGGCCACCGACGACACCTCCGGGTCGACCGGGGCCAGGCGGGCGTCCGTCAGCGGCTCGCCCGACCGCGCCGCGCCCACCAAACCGCGACCTAACGCCTCCGCCCGCGACACCACCCCGGCGGGTGACAGGGAAGGCGGCACGGCGACCACCCGCACGTCGTCCGCACCCAGCGCCACGCCGGGCGCGAGGTCGCGCGCGGCGACCAGGACGTCGACCGTCGACTCACCGGGCAGCACGGCCACGCCGAGCGCCACCAGGGCCAACAGGCCCGCCAGGATCCTTCTGAGGTGGAGGAGCATGGACCCGACGGTAGGGACGGGGCGGCGGCGCGGACAGCACGAACCCCCGAGCTGTGGACAACTCGGGGGCCTGTGGACAACTACCCGCTCAGGACGCGGCGGCGGCCGGCGCTGAAGACGAGGACGACGAAGACGAGGACGTCGACGTGCTGGAGGTCGAAGCGGACTTCGACTCCGACTTCGGCGCGTCGCTCTTCGGCGCGGCAGAGGAAGCCGAACGGCTGTCGGTCCGGTAGAAGCCGCTGCCCTTGAACACGACACCGACCGCGCCGTAGAGCTTGCGCAGCTTGCCGGAGCACTGGGGGCACTCGGTCAGCGCGGAGTCCGAGAAGGACTGCACCGCTTCGAACCGGTGGTCGCACTCGGTGCAGGCGTACTGGTAGGTCGGCACGGTGAGCCCTCCACGAGTCCTGGTTGGCACTCCTCCGTCACGAGTGCCAACACCGATGATGCGCCACGCGGCATATGTGGCGCAAACATCACAGGTCAACGTCACAGCACCAGCGGCCCTGCGGCACCGGCAGCGGCAGCCGCACCAACCCCGACCCGGGCGTCAGGACCGCGTCCACCCGGACGTCGTGCGGCTCGGCCGGCAACGAGGGCACGAACTCCTCGTCCCGCACAACCGCCACCACCGGACCTGTGGACAACCCCAACGCGCGGTCGTAGTAGCCGCCGCCCTTGCCCAACCGCACCCCCGAGTGGTCGACCGCCAACGCCGGCACCAGCACCAACGCCGCCGCCCCGACCGCCGCCGCGCCCAACCGCGGTCCCACCGGCTCCAACAGCCCGAACGCGCCCGACCGCAACCCGTCCAGCCCGCCGTCCGACGACTCCGGGCCGGACGCCTCCCCACCCGACACCCCCGGACCGGGGTCGTACGCCGCCCAGTCCAACCCCTCCCCGACGACCACCGGCAGCAACACCCGCAACCCGCGCGACCGCAGCGACTCCACCATCGCCAACGACCCCGGCTCCGCCGCCGAAGCCACGTAAGCGCACACCGTCCCACCAGCGGAAACACCGTAACCGTCCACGGCGAGCAGCACCTCCGCCGCCATCGACGGCATGACCGCGCCCCGCCGCGCGGCCCGCAGCCGTGCGCGCAGCGTCGCCTTCCGATCACCTTCACCGGACGTCATGGCAGGTCACCCTAAGCGCGCCGTTACGCTCGCTGCTCATGAGCGCCTTCCAGACAGCAATCGTGCCGGCGGCAGGCCTGGGCACGCGCTTCCTCCCCACCACCAAAGCGGTGCCCAAGGAGCTGCTGCCGGTCGTCGACACCCCTGGCATCGAGCTCGTCGCCGCCGAAGCGGCCGAAGCGGGCGCGACGAAGCTCGTGATCGTGACCTCGCCCGGCAAGGACGCGGTCGCGGAGTACTTCCGCCCGCAGCCCGAGCTGGAGGCGACGCTCGAGGAGCGCGGCAAGTCCGACCTGCTCGCCAAGGTCCGCCGCGCCCCGAACCTGCTCACCGTCGAGACCGCCGTCCAGGACAAGGCGCTGGGCCTCGGCCACGCGGTCGGCTGCGCGGAGGGCAACCTGACCGGCGCGGACGAGGCCGTCGCCGTGCTGCTGCCGGACGACCTCGTGCTGCCCACGGGCGCGCTGAAGAAGATGGCCGCCGTCCGCGAGAGGTTCGGCGGCACGGTGCTGTGCGCGTTCGACATCCCCAAGGAGCAGATCTCCGCCTACGGCGTCTTCGACGTCGAGGACACCGGTGACGACGACGTCAAGAAGGTCGTCGGCATGGTCGAGAAGCCGAAGGCCGAGGACGCGCCGTCCACGTTCGCCGCGGCCGGCCGCTACCTCCTCGACCGGGCGATCTTCGACGCCCTCAAGCGCATCACGCCGGGCGCCGGCGGCGAGCTCCAGCTCACCGACGCCATCGCGCTGCTGATCAACGAGGGTCACCCGGTGCACGTCGTCGTCCACCGGGGTGGGCGACACGACCTGGGCAATCCGGGTGGTTTCCTCAAGGCTGCGGTTGACTTCGCACTGGAGCACCCCGACTACGGGCCCGAGCTGGGGGAGTGGTTGCGGGCACGCCTCGCCAACTCCTGAACGAGGTCAACACATGAGGTCAGTGGACGAGCAGCTCGCCAGGGTCGTCGCCGCCGCCGTGCGGCCCGCCCCCGTCCGGGTGGCGATCTCCGAGTCGCAGGGCCTGCTCTGCGCCGAGGAGGTCGTCGCCGAGCGGGCGTTGCCCGGTTTCGACCAGGCGGCGGTCGACGGCTACGCGGTGCGCAGCGTCGACGTGCAGGCGGCCAACGAGGAACCGGTCACGCTCCCCGTGGTCGGTGAGATCCCCGCGGGGTCGCGCCAACCGAGACGGCTGCAACCCGGCCAGGCGGTCCGGGTCGCGACCGGGGCGGCGCTGCCCACCCTGGCCGACGCCGTGGTGCCCCTCGGCTACACCGACGGGCACCCGGCCAAGGTGACCGTGCGGCGCCCGGTGCCGTCCGCGGCGTTCGTGCGGCGCACCGGCGAGGACGTGCAGACCGGTGACGTCGCGGTGCGCCGGGGCGCGTCCATCGGCTCCGCCCAGGTCGGCCTGCTGGCCGCCGTCGGACGCAACAAGGTGCTGGTCCACCCGAGGCCGCGGGTGTCGGTGGTCTCGATCGGGGAGGAGCTGGTCGACGTCGACCGCACCCCCGGCCAGGGGCAGGTCTACGACGTCAACTCCTACGCGCTGGCCGCCGCCGCGCGGGACGCCGGCGCCGAGGTCAGCCGGGTCGGCATCCAGTCGTCGGACCCGCGCCGGCTGCGCGAGGTGGTCGAGGGCAGGCTGCTGCTGTCGGAGATCGTGGTCGTCGCGGGTGGCGTCGGGGGCGTCATCGGTGACGAGGTGCGGGCCGCGGTCGCGGACCTCGGTGACATCGACGTCACCCGCGTCGCCATGCACCCCGGCTCGGTGCAGGGCTTCGGCCGGCTCGGACCGGACGCGGTGCCCACGTTCCTGCTGCCCGCGAACCCGATGAGCGCCCTGGTCGTTTTCGAAGTGCTGGTGCGTCCGCTGATCCGGGCCGCGCTGGGCAAGCGCAACCCGTACCGGCGGGCGGTCAGCGCGCGGCTGCTGTCGCCGCTGACCTCGACCAAGGGCCGGCGCGGCTACCTGCGCGGCCAGCTGCTGCGCGACGCGGACAACGGCGAGTACCTGGTGCAGCCGCTGGGTACCTCCGGGTCGCACCTGCTGGCGTCGTTGGCCGAGGCGAACTGCCTGATCATGGTCGACGAGGACGTGACGGACGTGGCGGTCGGGGAAGAGGTCGTGGTCAGCTTCCTCGCCCAACGAGGGTGAACGCGGTGGGGGGACGGTGAGCTTCGCGGGCGAGGGCGGTCGGCACCCCGGTTGGCCGGCACGCCTCGGACCGCTGCGGGTCGACGCCGGGCTGGTCGCGCTGCGCCCGCCCAAGCTGTTCGACGCCTCGGCGTGGGCGCGGGCCCGGCTGCGGGACCAGGCGTACCTGGAGGACTGGGAACCGACCGTCACCGACGGGTGGCACGAGCGCAACTCCCCGCTGGCCTGGCCCGCGCAGTGGTCGTCGCTGAAGTCCCTGGCCCGGCGCGGCCAGGCGCTGCCGTTCACGATCACCGTGGACGACGAGCTGGCCGGGCAGATCACCGTGGGGAACATCGTGCGCGGCTCGTTGCGCTCGGCGTGGGTCGGCTACTGGGTCGCGGCCGACCGGGCGCGCGGCGGCGTGGCCACGGCGGCGCTGGCGCTCGTCGTGGACCACTGCTTCGGCGCGGCCGGGCTGCACCGGCTGGAGGCCACCGTGCGGCCCGAGAACCAGGCCAGCCTCCGGGTGCTCACCAAGGCCGGTTTCCGCGAGGAGGGCCTCTTCCAGCGCTACCTCGACGTAGCCGGCGCCTGGCGCGACCACCTCTGCTTCGCGATGACGGCCGAAGAGGCGTCGCCGGAGGGATTGGTACGCCGATTGGTCGCACAGGGGTACGCCCGTACTGCCTGATCTGCGGGCCGACCGGCTTATTCGGATCACCCGAAAGTGGGTGATACACCACACTTTGGTACGTACGCCAGACGGCGTGCCTCCGACACAGGTGTGACTGTTGTGACTAGCGTGGCAAGCGCACCACCGAGCGCGCCGCGGGGTAGGGGGAGGTGACGGGGATGCCGAGCTCGCTGATCGTCGTGGGACTGGTCGTGGCCTGGTTGGTCGTCCTCGTGCCGATGGTCGCGCGCAAGCGCGCCGACGCGTCGCGCGGCAGCGTGGAGGAGGAGTACGACACCATGCCCGACGCCGACGACTTCGAGGACTACGACTACTACGACGAGCCGGACGCCGAGGAGCCCGTCGGGCACCGCCCGTTCCGCCCCGGCCGGGGCGGCTACGACCCGGAGACGGCCGCGATCGTGGCGCAGGCCAAGTACGCGTTCCGCCGCCGGGTCGTCGGGACGCTGCTGCTCCTGGCCCTCGTCACCGGCGTCGTCGCGGGCGTGCTCTACCCGCTGGTCTGGTGGGGCCACGCCGCCGTGGACGTGACGCTCGTCTCCTACCTCGCGTACCTGCGCCGCCAGGTGCGGATCGAGGAGGACATCCGCGCGCGCCGCGTGGCGAGGCACGCCCAGGCCCGCCGTCGCCCGTCGACGACGCGCCAGGCCGCCGCCCAGTCGCAGCCGGCCACCGCGCCCGCGTCCGCGGACGGGGAGTCGCCGGAGGACGAGGCGACCCGCGACCAGCCCGGCCTGCCCCCGCAGCCCAGGTACAGCCACCAGGTCCGCCCCGGCACGGTCGTGGTGGACCCGGACGACGAGGACCCGCTGTTCGTCGAGCTGGAGGGCCCGGCCGCCCTCCCGTACCGGCGGGCGTCGGGCGAGTAGCAGGGGGGTGGCGTAACCACCCCCCGGCTACTGATATGCTTCCCCCGCACGACAACAGAACACGGGGCTGTAGCGCAGTTGGTAGCGCGACTCGTTCGCATCGAGTAGGTCAGGGGTTCGATTCCCCTCAGCTCCACTCGTCGGGGGTAACGGTGGTTGGCTGAAAGCGCCACCAACCTCGCCCCGTTGCTATTCGTGGGAGTGCAACCCCCACGCCCCGCCCGGAGGGCTTCGCCCCCGGAACCCCGAGTGGCGTCGGGTCCGGGGTGGACCGTGCACCGGGTGCGGGTGGATCGTGAACGCCCTCGGCCCCCAGCCCGAGGGGTCGGGTGGGGGCCGCAGGTGGCGTGCGGGGGTTACGGGAGGGACTCGCAGGCCCTGCCGTCGTGGTCGCCGTCGAGGTCCGCGACGTCGCCGTAGTACGGGTAGTAGAGGTCGAACCACGCCTGGGCGTCGCGTTGCGTGGCGAAGTTGGAGCAGTCCACGCTGTTGCCCGGGTTCGAGGGCGCCCGGACCTCCGGGGACGGGCTGCCCGCGCCGACCCACTCCTGGTAGCTGATGGACCGCTCGAACGCCGGGCCCTGGTAGTAGATCGCCGGGGCGGTGCCGTACTTGTAGAAGTGGTCGTTCGCGACCCGCTGCACCACGCGCGGCGTCGGGAAGGACTCGTTGCTCCACTGGCCGTAGTCGATCGAATAGCCGGAACCGGCGGACAGGTTCGTCATCCGCATGATGTTCGGCGCCCAGGACAGCTTCAGGAAACCCTCGTTGGAACGGGTGCCGAAGGGCTGGAAACCGGACGCGGACCACTCGTTGTAGGTGAGCTTGTGCTTCACCGCGTCCTCGCCCTGGACGAAGATCTCGTTGGACGTGCCCCACTGGTAGTAGGTGCTGCCCGCGATCCAGCCCGCCGTGCGCGGGACCGGGCTGCCGGACGCGCGCCACTGGGGCTCGGTGAGCCGGTCCCAGTCCCACGTGGACTGCGGGGTGCCCCAGAACGTGACCGCGTAGACGGTGGGCGACCAGGAGTACTTCACGTAGTCGGTCGGTGAGGGCGCGGGCTGCGGGAAGTTGGCGGCGGCCCATTCCTCGTAGCTGAGGGCGCGGGCGTTGCCGCCGTCGACGCGCCACACGGTCGGGTCGAACGGCTGCTTGTAGTACCCGTCGGCCACCGCCGCGCTCGCGGGGGCCGCCACGGCGACGGCCAACCCGAACGCGACACCGGCACCCACGAGTGCCGCCGCCATCCGTCTGATCGCTCTCAAATGACTCGCCTTCCGTCCATCCCCGAACTCCGATGCCGATGGGACTTTCGGCGTTCGGCCCCAGTTGTTACAGCTCGGAGTTGCGGCCGGGCGCAATTGATCCGATCGAGTGAATTAAGGCGGTGATGATCGGCCATTTCTCCCGCATTTGTGCGGTATGGGTAACGGCGGGCGGGGGGTCTCGATGCACGAAGGTGTGGAACGCTCGGCTTTGCCCGCTTCGCGAACCCGTGGGTGAGGGGGCTGTGGATCACTCACTACGATCTCGCCGGTGCGCTTCGTGGCGGATCTCCACATCCACTCCAAGTACTCGCGGGCGTGCAGCCGCGACTGCGACCTCGAACACCTGACCTGGTGGGCCCGGCGCAAGGGGATCTCGCTGGTCGGCACCGGCGACTTCACCCACCCGGCCTGGTACGACCACCTGACCGAGAACCTGGTCGAGGCCGGGCCCGGCCTGTTCCGGCTGCGCGACGACCTGGACCGCGACATCGACCGGACGCTGCCGCCGTCGTTGGCCGCCGCACCGGTGCGGTTCATGCTGTCGGTGGAGATCTCCACGATCTACAAGCGCGGCGACCGCACCCGCAAGGTGCACCACCTCGTGTACATGCCGGACCTGGCGTCGGCCGCGCGCTTCAACGCCCGGCTGGCCAAGATCGGCAACCTCGGGTCCGACGGGCGGCCGATCCTGGGGCTGGACTCCCGGGACCTGCTGGAGATCACCCTGGAGTGCGGCGGCTACCTGGTGCCCGCGCACGTCTGGACGCCGTGGTTCGCGGTGCTCGGCTCGAAGTCCGGGTTCGACGCCATCGAGGACTGCTACGTCGACCTCGCGTCGCACGTCTTCGCCGTCGAGACCGGCCTGTCGTCCGACCCGGACATGAACTGGCGCGTCTCCGGCCTGGACAAGTACCGCCTGGTCAGCAACTCCGACGCGCACTCGCCGCCCGTGCTGGGGCGTGAGGCGACCGTCTTCGACACGGACCTCGACTACTACTCGGTGCGCGCGGCGCTGGAGACCGGTGACGGGTTCGCCGGGTCGTTGGAGTTCTTCCCCGAGGAGGGCAAGTACCACGTCGACGGGCACCGCAAGTGCGGTGTGCGGATGGAGCCCGAGGAGACGTTGGCGCACAACGGGATCTGCCCGGAGTGCGGCAAGCCGTTGACGGTCGGGGTGCTCAGCCGGGTGCAGGAGCTGGCCGACCGGCCGCACGGCGCGCGACCGGACGGCGCGGCCGGGTTCACCAGCCTGGTGCCGTTGCCGGAGGTCGTGAGCGAGATCGTCGGCACCGGGCCGAAGAGCAAGAAGGTGCTGTCGGAGATCGACAAGCTGACCGCGGCGCTGGGCCCGGAGCTGGTGATCCTCCAGGACGTCCCGGTGGACGACATCGCCGTGCACTCGCCGCTGCTGGCCGAGGCGGTGACCCGGCTGCGGCGCGGCGAGGTGGTGCGCGACTCCGGGTACGACGGCGAGTACGGCGTGATCCGGCTGTTCGAGGCGGGGGAGCTGGAGCGGCGGCGATCGGCCTTCGCGCTGTTCGACTACGCCGCGCCCGTTCCGTCCACTGTGGAGCGCCCACGTCCGGCCGCCGCGCCCGTCGACGTGCCCGCGGTCGCGCCGGCCGCCCCCGTCGGCACGTCCTTGTTGGACGGGCTGGACCCGGAGCAGCGCGCGGCGGCCGAGGTGGACGGTGGGCCGTTGCTGATCATCGCCGGACCCGGCACCGGGAAGACGCGGACGTTGACGCACCGGATCGCGGACCTGGTGACGTCCCGGGGCGTGCCCGCCTCGGAGTGCCTGGCGATCACGTTCACCCGGCGTGCGGCGGAGGAGATGGCCGAACGCCTCGCCGCCCTCGCGCCCGCCGCCGTCGACGAGCTGACGATCGCGACGTTCCACTCCCTCGGGGTGCGGATCCTGCGCGAGCACGGCGCGGTCTTCGGGTTGTCCGGGTCGTTCGGCGTGGCGGACCCGGACGGGCAGCTGGCGGTAGCGCTGTCGGTCGTCGCGGACGAGAAGGAGGCGCGGGCGCTCATCGCCTCGGGCGACGACCGGTACAAGAAGGCGCTGCGGGTGCAGGACCTGGTGGACTTCGACGACCTGATCGCGTTGCCGCTGTCGCTGCTGGAGGAGTCGCCCGACCTCGTCGCCGCCTACCGCGCCCGGTGGCGCTGGGTGTCGGTGGACGAGTACCAGGACGTCGACGAGCAGCAGTACCGGCTGCTGCGGCTGCTCGTGCCGCCGGACGGCAACCTGACCGCGATCGGTGACCCGGACCAGGCGATCTACCGGTTCCGCGGTGCCGACGTCGGGTTCTTCCTGCGGTTCCGGGAGGACTTCCCGGGCGCGCGGACGGTGCAGCTGACCCGGAACTACCGGTCGTCGACGGCGGTCGTGACGGGTGCGCTGGAGGTGATCGCGCCGACGTCCCTCGTGCCGGGGCGCGAGCTGCGGCCGATGGTGGACCACGGTTCGGCCCCGATCGGCGTGCACCACGCGTCGTCGGAGGCGGCCGAGGCGGCGTTCGTGGCGCGGACGATCGAGCAGGTGCTGGGCGGGGCGTCGTTCCACGCGCTCGACAGCGGGCGCGTGGTGGGTGACGGCACGCAGGGCCTGGGCTTCTCCGACTTCGCCGTGCTGTACCGGACGGACCGGCAGTCGCGGGCCCTGGTCGACGCCCTGACCCAGTCCGGGCTGCCGTTCCAGAAGCGCTCGCACGACCGGTTGGCCGACCGCCCCGGGGTGGCGCGGATCGCGGGCGAGGTGCGCGACGCCGCCGGTGGCACGGTGCTGGAGCGGGTCCGTGCCGTGGCCGGCGAGGACCACACGGCGTACGAGCTGCTCAAGCCGCTGGCCGCTGAGTGCGGGACGGACTTCGAGCGGTTCCACACCGCGCTCGCGCTGGGGGTGGAGGTCGACACGTGGGATCCCCGGGCGGACCGGATCTCGCTGCTCACCCTGCACGCGTCCAAGGGTCTGGAGTTCCCGGTCGTGTTCATCGTCGGGTGCGAGGACGGTGTGCTGCCGATGCGTTGGCCGGGTGACGACGACCCGGCAGCGGTGGAGGAGGAGCGGCGGTTGCTGTTCGTCGGCATGACGCGAGCGCAGCGGCACCTGTTCCTGAGCCACAAGGCGGGACGTCCCAGATCCCCGTTCCTGTCGGCGCTCAAGGCCTACGAGCAGGTGGGGGACGCCCAGCCCCGCCGCAAGCGGAAGGGCACCCAGCTCAGCCTGCTCTGACTGTCGGACCCCCGGTCTACGGTCGGGTGCATGGCGCACACCATCGGCTTGGCGCTCGACTGCCACCACCCGACGCGGCTGGCGGAGTTCTGGAAGCTCGCCCTGGGCTACGAGGACGAACCCCCGCCCCCGCCGTTCACGACGCGGGAGGAGTGGGTGGCGGAGTTCGCCTCGCCCGACGACGACCAGGACGACGGCGCGTGGCTCCACGACCCGTCCGGCGTGGGTCCGAAGCTGTTCCTGCAGCAGGTGCGGGAGCCGAAGACCGAGAAGATCCGGCTGCACCTGGACGTGCGGGTGAGCCTGGAGGCGCCGAAGGCGATGCGGTGGGTGGTGGTCGAGCGGAAGGTGGCGGAACTGGTGGAGGCCGGTGGTCGCGTGGTGGGGGTGTACCCGGAGCACCACGTGGTCATGGCCGACCCGGAGGGCAACGAGTTCTGCGTCTGCTGATCTTCTGGCCCGCGCGTCGACCGGCCCGCTTTCGGTGAAAGTGATCTCCCGGAAGATCGTCGTCTTGCGCGTTCAGTTGTGGATTCCTGTTCAGGTGATGACTCGGCGAGCTCCGCACACCGCGCCCGCGCAGCCGTTCGTCGACGCGTGAGGGCGATCTGTCCCGCTTGCTGGAAAATTCGTCAGTGACGAGGCAAAGTGTCACCCAATCGGATGCCGTTCGACGGATCCACATCGGATGGAATTCGATCTCACGTCCGGGGTGGTCGGATGGGTTTCCCGTCCGAATGGAATGCGTCGGGGAGTCGGCGGGTCATGACCAACTTCATGGCACAACTCAGCGCGGGTGAACGGGATGAGCTGTACCGGTCGGGGAGGCGGGTGTCCTACAGCGCCGGCGAGATGCTGATGAGGGAGGGCGACCCCGGTGACCACGTGCTCGTGATCGCCGCGGGCGACGTCAGGATCGTGAAGAGCGAGGTCGACGGCAAGGAGCACCTGCTCAACATCTGCGGGAGCGGTGAACTGGTCGGAGAGATCGCCTGCGTCGAGGACAACGGGCGTCGGTCCGCCTCGGTGATCGCCCTGAGCCCCGGTACGGCGATCAAGATCGCCAAGGACGCCTTCGTCCGTTTCCTGCACGATCACCCGACCCTGTGGTTGTGGATCACCCGACGTTTGAGCGCGTTGTTGAGGTCAGCCGAAGCGCAGTCGGATCGAAAGTCGATCAGGGTCTTGCGCGCCGTGGCGACGCTGACCGACCGGTACGCGAACGGAAAACGCGAGGTGATCGTCCCGTGCACCCAGAAGACGATTGCCGGCTTCGCCCACGTGGCGCCGTTGACCGCGCACCGCGTCCTGAGCGACTTGAAGGAGTGCGGGCTCGCGTTCTCGCAGTACGGCAAGATCGTGGTGCCGTGCGTCCGGTGCCTCCGCGCAGCGATCGATGACGTCATGTCAACGCAAATCTACGGACAAATCATCATCGGATGTCGTGGCACGGGTGCCTGTCCTCGAGAGTGAGTGGCCACAAGCCGCACACCTCAGACCTGAACGCCGGAGACGCACGTGGACTCACTTCCCGTACCCCGCAGCGTCCTGCGGGTGGACATCGTCCGCTCCAGTGCCCGCGGAGCTGATCGGCAGACCTTCCTGGACGCACAGCTGAAGTCCGTCGTGGAGCGGGCGGCCGAGACCGGGTTGCACCTGTTGTTCCCCACTGCCGCCATGCACGTCCGTCCTGACGGTGACAGCATGACCCTGCTCATCGGACCGGAGGTGCCGAAGGCCTGGCTGCTGGCCGACTTCGTGCTGCGCGAGCTCGCCATCGCCCTGCACGACGTGAACCGCCGTGCCGACCCCGAGCACCGGCTCCAGGTGCGAGCCGCCCTCGACCACGGCGAGACCACGGTCAACGCGCCGCACCTGGGTGGGCCCGCCGTGACGACCACGGCGAGGTTGGTCGACGCGGAACCGCTCCGGGAGTTCGTCGAGCAGCACCCCGCCCAGGACCTCGCGCTGATCATCTCCGACCGGTTCTACCAGGACGTCGTGACGAGCGGCGTTCGCGGCCTCGACCGGCTGGTCTTCGACCGGGTCGAGGTCGCGGTCAAGGACTTCCAACACGTCGGCTGGCTGTTCAAGCCCGGCGTCAGCCCCGAGCGGCGGGTCGCCTAGCCGGCACGGCTCGGGTGCGGGTGCCCGGCGACGCGCGCGAGTCGGCCGGGCACCGTTCCGCCGGCGGGTCGAGTCCCAAGATCAGGAGTGGACTAGACCATAACGTGACGTTATGGCGGAACTGGCATATCCGCCGACCCCCTTGCGCCGGCTAGCGTCGGGTCACGGCCCCGCATCCCGTGTCACCACCCCTGCAAGGAGACGAGCGGATGACTCGACGTAGCGTCGCCGCGCTCGCCGTGGCGGTCCTGAGCGCTGCCGGGCTGGCAGCCGCGCTGGCCACCACCGCGACCGCCGGACCACCACCGCCCCAGCTCGCCGCGGACAGCGGCATGATCGCCGCGATGGCGCGCGACCTCCACCTCACGCCCGACCAGGCCCGCGACCGCATCGCCCGGGAGACCGCCGCGACCCGCACCGAGACCTCCCTGAAGGCGCGGCTCGGACCCGGCTTCGCGGGCGCCTGGATGAACGCCGACGCCACCCGGCTCGTCGTCGGCGTCACGGCCGCGTCCCAGATCCAGGCCGTCGAAGCCGAGGGCGCCGAGCCCAGGCTGGTCGGACGCTCCCTCGGCCGGCTCGACGCCCTCAGGTCCAAGCTCGACCGGAACGCACGGCAGGCACCCCGGTCGGTACCCGGTTGGTACGTCGACCTCCCGACCAACAGCGTCGTCGTCCTCGCCCGCGACACGGCCGCCGCGAAGGCGTTCGCGCAGGCCAGCGGCTTGGCGGAGGGGGATGTCCGGATCGAACCGTCCACTGAGGAGCCCCGTCCGCTGATCGACGTGATCGGCGGCAACGCCTACTACATCGGCAGCGGCACGCGGTGCTCGGTCGGGTTCCCGGTCAACGGCGGGTTCGTCACCGCTGGCCACTGCGGCACCCCGGGCGCGACCACGACCCAGCCCAGCGGCACGTTCGCCGGCTCCAGCTTCCCCGGCAACGACTACGCCTGGGTCCGCACGGCCGCCGGCAACACCTCCCGACCGCTCGTCAACCGCTACCCCGGCACTGTGCCGGTCGCGGGTTCCACCGAGGCGCCGGTGGGCGCGTCGGTCTGCCGCTCCGGCTCCACGACGGGCTGGCACTGCGGCACGGTCCAGCAGAAGAACGCCTCCGTGACCTACCCCGAAGGCACGATCACCGGTCTGACCCGCACGAACGCCTGCGCCGAGCCCGGCGACTCCGGCGGCTCGTGGCTGACCGGTGACCAGGCGCAGGGCGTCACCTCCGGTGGCTCCGGGAACTGCACGTCCGGCGGGACGACCTACTTCCAGCCGGTCAACGAGATCCTCCAGGTCTACGGCCTCCAGTTGGTCGTCAGCGGCGGCACGCCGACCAGCACCACCCCGCCGACCTCGACGACCACGAACCCGGGCCAGACCACCTGGCAGCCAGGCGTCGCGTACACGACCGGCTCCCTCGTGACGTACGACGGCGTCGGGTACAGGTGCTTGCAGGGGCACACGTCCCAACCAGGCTGGGATCCGCCGTCGGTGCCCGCCTTGTGGGAGAGCGCGTGAGCTAGCGGCGAGCCACGCGCGGGGGTGCGGGGGGGCCCCCCCGCGGGCGCCCCCCGCGGCCCCGCCCCGCGCACAGGTCGCCGCGGAACGGGGGCCC
>NZ_JBFAAX010000064.1:0-22447 GCF_040639995.1 Actinosynnema sp. NPDC023658
CGTGCTCCTCGGGCAGCTCGGGCGCGTCGACCGCGGGGCCCACTCCCCGACGCCGCCGCCTGCGCCGGAACAGGCCGAGCGAGACGAACAGCCACACCACCCCGACTACCGCCGCCGCGGCCAGGAGGATCATCAGGACCAGCAGCGACCCGGCCGCGGGCGAGCTGTCCACGGCGGTGTCCAGCGGGGGCGCCGACCGGGTGATGGCGGGCAGTTCGACGTCGACCCCCGCCGCCGGCTCCCCGTACCGCACCGGCGACGTCCCGCGCGCCGCGAGCGCGATGAGGACGAGCGCGGACCCCACCGCGAGGACGAGCGCGAGCCGGGGCTTCATGGTCCCCAGGATGCCCGCCGACCGGCCGCGGCGGGGCGGGTTCGCGCAGAACACCGCCGACCGGACCCGCCGGACCGCCGGGAGCCGCCGGGTCGGGTCCGCGACGTGGCCGCCGCCCCCGACGATCGCGCGGTCGGCTCGGCCGCCCACGGCCTAGATGATCCCCGCCGCCGCGCCGGCCGCCCGCAGGACGTCCTGGAGCATGGGCTGGGTGAGCTTGCCGGTGAACGTGTTCTGCTGGCTCACGTGGTAGCAGCCGAACAGGTGCAGCGGCTCGCCGCCGTCCTGCGCGGGCAGGGTGACCCGCGCGCCGTGCCCGAACACCGGCCGCGGGCGCGGCACCTGCCAGCACGAGGCCAGCACCGGCAGCGCCGCCTGCCAGCCGAACGCGCCCAGCACCAGCACCGCGCGCAGCGTCGGCCGGAGCAGCTCCAGCTCCCGGATCAGCCACGGCCGGCAGTTGTCCCGCTCCTGCGGGGTCGGCTTGTTCTCCGGCGGCGCGCACTTCACCGGTGCGGTGATGCGGGTGCCGATCAGCTCCAGGCCGTCACCGACGTGCGTGGCCGTGGGCTGGGTCGCCAGGCCGACCGCGTGCATCGCCGCGTACAGGAAGTCGCCGGACCGGTCGCCGGTGAACATGCGGCCGGTGCGGTTCGCGCCGTGCGCGGCGGGGGCCAGGCCGATGATCGCGAGGGACGCGTCCGCCGGGCCGAACCCCGGCACCGGACGTCCCCAGTACTCCTGGTCCCGGAACGCCGCCCGCTTGACCCGCGCGACCTCCTCGCGCCACGCCACCAGCCGCGGGCAGGCGCGGCAACGGGTAACCCGTTCGTCAAGAGCGGAAAGCGGGAGCACTGGCGGCGACTCCGATCGTAGAGTTCGACCATGACCGACAAGGACAACGGCGACGAGCGGGCCGCCGAGGACAAGCCCGGGGACGAGCAGGGCCTCCCGGCCGACGACCTCGTCACCACCCAGCACAGCATCACCGTCAAGCGGCGCAAGCTGAACTACACCACGACCACCGGTCGGGTGGTGCTGCGCCAGGAGGTGCTGACCGAGGGCAAGTTCGACGGGCACCAGCCGAAGGCCGAGGTCTTCGTCACCGCGTACACGCTCGACGGCGCGGACCCGGCCAAGCGTCCGGTGACGTTCGCGTTCAACGGCGGACCCGGCTCGTCCAGCGTGTGGCTGCACCTGGGGCTGCTCGGGCCGCGCCGGGTGGTGTCCGGTGACGTCGGCGCGCTCACGCCGCCGCCGTACGACCTGGTCGACAACGCCGAGACGCTGCTCGCGCACAGCGACCTGGTGTTCATCGACCCGGTGTCCACCGGCTACTCGCGGGCGGTGAAGGGCGAGAAGCCCGGCCAGTACCACGGCTTCCAGGGCGACCTGGAGTCGGTCGGGGAGGTGATCCGGCTCTGGACGTCGCGCAACGGGCGGTGGATGTCCCCGAAGTTCCTGGCCGGCGAGTCGTACGGGACCACCCGCGCGGCCGGCCTCGCGGACTACCTGCAGACCCGGTACGGCATGTACCTCAACGGGCTGATGCTGATCTCGTCGGTGTTGGACTTCGCCACGTTGGACTTCAGCGAGGGCAACGACCTGCCGCACACGCTGTTCCTGCCGACGTACGCGGCCATCGCGCACTACCACGGGCTGCACGGGACGCGGACGCTGGAGGACGTGCTGGCCGACGCGGAGGACTTCGCGTCCCGCGACTACCCGTGGGCGCTGGCGCGCGGCAACCGGCTGTCCACTGAGGAGCGTGCGGCGGCGGTCGCCCGGCTGGCCGGGTTGACCGGGTTGAGCGAGGACTACGTGGACCGGGTGGACCTGCGGATCGAGCACGTGCGGTTCTTCACCGAGCTGCTGCGCTCGCAGCGCAAGGTCGTCGGCCGGTTGGACTCGCGGTTCACCGGGCCGGACGCCGACTACGGCCGCGAGCACTTCAGCGAGGACCCGTCGTACTGGGCCATCCTCGGTCCGTACACGGCGGCGCTGAACCACTACGTGCGGGCGGAGCTGGAGTACGAGAACGACCTGCCGTACGAGATCCTGACGATGAACGTGCGGCCCTGGTCGTACAAGGAGTTCGAGGGGACGCACGTGACGGTGGCGAACAAGCTGTCGTCGGCCATGCGCGCCAACCCCCACCTGCGCGTGCACATCGCGTACGGGTACCTGGACGGCGCGACGCCCTACTACGCGGCCGAGCACGTGGTCGCGCACCTGCGCATCCCGGACGAGCTCCACGCCAACATCGAAGCCGCCTACTACCCCGCCGGGCACATGATGTACGTGCACGAACCGTCGCGGGTGCAGCAGTCGAAGGACCTGGCGGCGTTCATCCAATCCGCCTCCGACCGCTAGCCGCCGGGACCTGTCGCAAGATCACCCGGACGAGCGAACCGAGTGCCGGAGGGGATCAATGTCATCGCCGAAAGCGTTGCCGGAGAAGAGGAGGCGGCGCACACGGCGGGACCGGTAGGTGGACAGGACCGAACCCCCACCCCTGCCGCGGGGCTGAGCAACAGCACCAGCCCGACCCCGCGGCGGGGGGCGGAGCGCGGTGTACGGGCGCGCGGTACGGGAGGGACGGTCGACACGTCCGCCCGCTCGCACGGACCTGCGCGGGGCCTGCGGTGCCTACCGGGACGGTCGGGCGGCGGCGCGACGGGGTGGGGCGGCCCGGTAGGCGGTCGGTGGCCGCGCGGTCGGTGGCCGGGTGTCGGGTCGGTCGCCGCGCGGCTGGTGGCGGGGTGTCGGGTCGGTGGCAGCGGCCGCGCGGCTGGTCGGCGGTCGGCGGTCGGCGGGTCGAGCAGTGGGTAGGTCGGTCGGCGGCGGTGAGGCGGGCTGCCGCCGGCCGGCGGGGTGGAGTGGGTCACCGCCCGGCGGGATGGCCGGGTGGCCGGTGTGGTGGGGCGGGCTGCTCGGCGGGGTGGCCGGGTGGCTGGTGTGGTGGAGCGGGTTGCTCGGCCGGGTGGCCGGGTGGTCACGGCACGACGTGGCGCTCCTCGGCGAAGTGGCAGGCGCTCGGGTGGGTGCCGATGCGTGTCACGAGGGCCGGCTCGTCGGTCGCGCACACGTCCTGCGCCTTCCAGCACCTCGTGCGGAACCGGCAGCCGGACGGCGGGTCCACCGGGGACGGCACGTCGCCCGTCAGCCGGATCACGTCGCGCCGCCCCCGCAGGGCCGGGTCCGGCACGGGCACGGCGGACAGCAGCGCCTGCGTGTACGGGTGCGTGGGGTGCCGGTAGATCTCCTCCTCGGTCCCGATCTCGACGATCTTGCCGAGGTACATCACGGCGACCCGGTCGGACAGGTGCCGCACCACCGACAGGTCGTGCGCGATGAACACGTACGACAGCCCGAACTCGCCCTGGAGCTCGGCCAGCAGGTTCATCACCTGGGCCTGGATGGACACGTCCAGCGCCGACACCGGCTCGTCGCACACGATCACCTTCGGCCGCAGCGCCAGCGCCCGCGCGATCCCGATCCGCTGCCGCTGCCCGCCGGAGAACTGGTGCGGGTAGCGGTTGAGGTGCTCGGGGTTCAGCCCGACCACGTCGAGCAGCTCCCGCACCCGCCCGGCCCGCGACCCGCGCGGCGCGACCTCGGGGTGGATCTCGAACGGTTCACCGACGATGTCGCCCACGGTCATCCGGGGGTTGAGCGAGGTGTACGGGTCCTGCAGCACGATCTGCATGTCGCGCCGCCACCGCCGCAGCGCCGCGCCCCTCAGGTCGAACATCGGGGCACCCTCGAACAGGGCCGTCCCGGACGTCGGCGGCTCCAGCCGCATCAGCACCTGCGCCAGCGTCGACTTGCCGCACCCCGACTCACCGACGACGCCGAGCGTCTCCCCCGCGCCGAGCGTGAACGACACCCCGTCCACCGCCCGCACCTGCCCGACGGTCCGCTTGAACGCCACCCCGCGCGTCACGGGGAAGTGCTTCACCAGGTCGCGCACCTCCAGCAGCTCAGCCACGGCCACCACCTCCGACGACCTCCTCCGCGAAGTGGCACGCGCTGGTCCGCCCGAACCCGAGCGGCACGGCGGCGGGCACGTGGGTGGCGCACACGTCCTCCGCCCGGGGGCACCGGGGGTGGAACGGGCAGCCGGGTGGGATCCGCAGCAGGCTCGGCGGCAGCCCGCGGATCGTGTCGAGCGCCGCGCCCTTGGCGTCCAGCCGGGGCAGGGAGCGCATCAGGGCCGCCGTGTACGGGTGGCCGGGCGAGCGGAACAGCGACAGCGCGTCGGCCTGCTCCACGATCCGGCCCGCGTACATCACCACGATCCGGTCGGCCACCTCCGCGACGACGCCGAGGTCGTGCGTGATCAGCACCAGGCCCATCCGCCGCTCGCGCTGGACCTCGGCCAGCAGGTCCATGATCTGCGCCTGCACGGTGACGTCGAGCGCCGTGGTGGGTTCGTCCGCGATCAGCACCTCGGGGTCCAGCGCCAACGACATGGCGATCATCGCGCGTTGCCGCATGCCGCCGGAGAACTGGTGCGGGTACTCGCGGACCCGTTGCCGGGCCGCCGGGATCCGCACCAGGTCGAGCAGCTCGATGGCCCGCGCCCGCGCTTCGGCGCGCGTCATGCCGCGGCGCAGCCGGAGCTGCTCCTCGATCTGGAACCCGACGGTGAACACCGGGTTCAGCGCGGACAGGGCGTCCTGGAAGATCATCGCGACGCCGGCGCCGCGCACCTCTCGCCGTCGTTCGGCCGGTGCGCCCAGCAGCTCCTCGCCGTGGAACCGCACCGAGCCCCGCGTGACGAAGGCCGGCGGGGTGTCGAGGATGCCCATGATCGCCTGGGCGGTCACGCTCTTGCCCGACCCGGACTCGCCCAGCACGGCCACGGTCTCGCCCGCGGACACGTGGTAGCTGACGCCGTTGAGCACGCGCGCCACCCCGTCGCGGGTGCGGAACTCCACGTGCAGGTCGTCGACCTCCAGCAGCACGCAACGCCTCCTGTTCGCTCAGCGGAGCTTGGGGTCGAGGGCTTCGCGGACCGCGTCGCCCAGCATCACGAACGCGAGCACGGTCGCGGTGAGGAAACCGGCCGGGAACAGCAGCGCGTGCGGTGCGACGCGCAGGTAGTCCTTGGCGCTGTTGATCATCACGCCCCAGGACACGACCGGTTGCCGCAGGCCGATGCCGAGGTAGGACAGGGTCGCTTCGGCCCCGATGAACGCGCCCAGGGCGATGGTCGCGTAGACCATCACGGGCGCGACGCAGTTGGGCAGCAGGTGCTTGCCGATGATCCGCCCGGACGACGCGCCCAGCGCCCGTGCCGCTTTGACGTAGTCCTGCTGCTTGGCGGCGATGGCGGTGGACCGCATGATCCGCATGGCCACCGGCCAGGACAGCACCGAGATGGACAGCACGACCTGCGCCACGATCCGCACCGGTCCGGCGTCGCCGCCCGCGTTCAGCGTGGTGAGGATGACGATCGCGCCGAGCACGAACGGCACGCCGACGAACACGTCCGCGACGCGGGACACCACGGCGTCCAGCCAGCCGCCGTAGAAGCCGGCGAGCATCCCGATCGACGCGCCGACGAGCACGACGCCGATCGTGGACAGGATGCCGACGACCAGGGACGCGCGGGCGCCGTAGACGACGCGCGTGTACACGTCGTAGCCCTGGTTGTCGTAGCCGAACCAGGCGGCGGACGACGGTGCGCCGCGGGAGCGGGACAGGACGGCGGCGTTCGGGTCGCCCGAGGTGAACAGGCCGGGGAACGCCGCCATCAGCAGCACGAGCAGGATCAGCGACACCGACACCCAGAACAGCGGTCGCCGGCGCAGCGCGTACCAGGCGTCGCCGAAGAGCCCGCGCGGGCGTTCGACGACGAGGGACGCGATCTGGTCAGTCATAGCGGATCCTCGGGTCCAAGACCGCGTAGAGCAGGTCGACCAGCAGGGTCATCACCAGGTACACCAGCACCAGCACGGTCACCACGCCGGTCACCATCGCGCCGTCCTTGGTCAGGATCGACCGGAACACGAGGCCGCCGACGCCGGGGACGTTGAATATCCCCTCGGTGACGATCGCGCCGCCCAGGAACGCGCCGAGGTCGGTGCCCAGGAACGTGAGCACCGGGATGAGCGAGTTGCGCAGCAGGTGCACGCCGACGATCCGCCGCTGCGGCAGGCCCTTGGCCAGGGCGGTGCGCACGTAGTCGGCCCGCCGGTTCTCGGAGATGCTCGCCCGGGACAGCCTGGCCACGTAGGCCATGGACAGGCTGGCCAGCACGAACCCCGGCACGATCAGGTTGCCGAACGACGGTGTGGTGACCGTCGGGGAGATCCAGCCGAGCTGCAGGCCGAACACCAGCTGCACGACGTACCCGGTGACGAACACCGGGATGGAGATCAGGAACAGCGTGGACACCAGCACGAGGCTGTCCAGGAACCCGCGGTTGCGCAGGCCGGACACGACGCCCGCGGTGATGCCGATGACCGCTTCGACCAGCAGCGCGACCAGCGCCAACCGCAGGGTCACCGGGAACGTCGCCGCGATGCGGTCGAGGACCTGCACGCCCGAGGACGTGACGCCGAAGTCGCCCTGGACGAGCTTGACCAGGTACTTCCAGTACTGGAGCAGCAGCGGGTCGTCGAGGTTGAACCGGTCGCGCATCATCGACACGTAGGCGGCCGGGCAGTCCCGCTCGCCGCACTTGCCCTCGAACGGGTCACCGGGCACCGCCCACACCAGGGCGTAGATCAGGAACGTGGTGCCGACGAACACCGGCACCATCTGCAACAGCCTGCGCAGCACGTAGCGCCCCAACGAGCACTCCCCTCGACCGGGGCCGGCCCGGTGCGCACCCGGG
This sequence comes from Actinosynnema sp. NPDC023658, assembly GCF_040639995.1. Lineage (NCBI taxonomy): Bacteria > Bacillati > Actinomycetota > Actinomycetes > Pseudonocardiales > Pseudonocardiaceae > Actinosynnema > Actinosynnema sp. NPDC023658. Next base: position 7,182 of record NZ_JBFAAX010000064.1, read on the forward strand.
CCGCCCCGACTGGCGATCCGGTGCTAGGCGACTTCCACCGAGTAGAGGTCGAGCGTGCGGAACGGGTCGAGGTTGGCGACCTTGAGCCGGTCCGAGCGGCCGGCGACGGTGTTCTGCGTCCACAGCGGGACGGACGGCATGTCCTTCGCCAGGATCCGCTCGGCTTCGAGGTAGAGCTTGATGGCGTCCTCCTCGTTGGCCGCCTTGTCGGCCTCGGCGAGCTTCGCGTCGAACGCCGGGTTGGTGTACAGGCCGTCGTTGGAGGACGCGCCGGTGCGGAACAGCGGCGTGAGCCAGTTCTCGATCGACGGGTAGTCCGCGATCCAGCCGGCCCGGTACATGCCGGTCATCTCGTGCGCGTTGACCTTCTGGCGGAACTCGCCGAAGCTCGTCGACGGCACGAACCGGGCTTCGATGCCGAGGGTGTTCTTGATGCTGTTGACGACGGCCTCGGCCCACTCCTGGTGGCCGCCGTCGGTGTTGGACAGCAGCACGATCTCGCCGGTGTAGCCGGACCTGGCGAGCGCTTCCTTGGCCTTGGCCGGGTTGTACGTGCAGAACTCGCCGCACTGGCCGGGTTGGTAGCCCTTCATCAGCGGGTGCACCCAGCCGTCGGCGGGCTTGCGGGTGCCCTCGAAGATCCGCTGGGTGATCTCCTCGCGGTTGATCGCCATGGAGATCGCGTGGCGCAGGTCGACGTTGTCGTAGGGCTTGACGTAGAACGGGAAGGCGATGGTCTGGTTGTTCAGCGTCTCGCGCTGCACCACCCGGTCCCCGAGGTCGGTCTCGTACTGCTTGCCCGCCAGCGCGTTGGGCGGCAGCTCTTCCATGAAGTCGAGGTTGTTCGCGACCAGGTCGGCGTAGGCGGACTCGCGGCTCTGGTAGACCTTGAGCGTCAGGTCCTTGAACTTCGGCTTGTCGTCGCCCTTGTAGTCGTCGTAGCGGGTCAGCTTGATGTCGGTGCCGACCGTGCGCGAGACGTACTTGAACGGGCCGTTGCCGATGGGGTTCTGCTCGAACGCCGTGCGGTCCTTGAAGAACGCCTCGGGCAGCGGCGAGAACACCTCGTAGCCGATGGTCACCGGGAAGACGGCGAACGGCTCGGACAGGGTGATGGTGAACGTGTGGTCGTCCACGACCTTGAGCCCGGACAGGGTGTTCGACGTGGGCGCGGGTGCTTCCCGCGGTCCGTCGGCGCCGTCGGGGTCGTCCGGGTGGACGGCGGCGAAGCCCTCGATCTGGGAGAAGAAGCTGGCGCCCTGGGTGGCGTTGGGACCGAAGGCGGTCCAGTTCCAGGCGTCGACGAAGCTGTTGGCGGTGACCGGGGTGCCGTCGTGGAACAGCCAGCCCTGCTTGAGCTTGACGGTGAAGACCTTCGAGTCGGTGGTGTCGATCGACTCGGCCATCGCGTTGACCGGTTGCGCGTCCTGCGCGCGGTACTCCACCAGGCCGGTGAACAGCGGGTCGAGGACGCGGCTGCCGCCGACCTCGGTGGTGTTGCCGGGGACGAGGGGGCTCTCCGGCTCGGTGTTGAAGATCGTGATGCCGGCGTCGGTGTTCGAGCCGGTTGGCGTTTCCGCCGAACCGCAGGCCGTCGCGGCCAAGGCGACCGCGATGACCGCGGGGACTAATCGTGCACCTGACATGGGCCCTCCCACCTGATCGGGTGTAACCGAGCAGAGTCGACCGCTTCCGGAGCGTGGGAGAAACCTATGCGCACGGTGATCGGGACCACATGGGTCCAGGCGTCACAACCTCGTCACGATCAATCCCAGTTGACAGGACAGGTCCGGTCGTCCGGGTGGCGTGGTCAGGCGAGGGAGAACGCGATGCCGTCGAGGATGTCGTGCTCGCTGGCGACCAGTTCGGTCACTCCGCGCGACTCCAGGTGGTCGGCCAGGGCGCGGACGATCAACGCCCCGCCGCAGATCACGTCCACGCGGCCGGGGTGCATGGGCCCGAGGGCCGCCCGTTCGTCGTGACGCATGGTGAGCAGCTTGGCGGTGGTCTCGCGGATGCGGTCCAGGCCGAGCCGGGCGAGGTGGATGTGCTCCGGGTCGTAGGCGGGCAGGTCGTCGGCCAGCGCGACGAGGGTGGTGACGGTGCCGGCGACGCCGATCCAGGTCTTCGTCTCGGCGGTGGGCACGGCGTCGAACGCCTCGGCCAGGACGTCCCGCGTCACCCGGACGGCCTCCTCGACCTCGGCCTCGGTCGGCGGGTCGCCGTGCAGGCACCGCTCGGTGAGGCGGACGCAGCCGATGTCGACGGACCGGGCGGCCTTCACGTCGCCGCGCACGCCGTCCCAGGTGCCCAGGACGAGCTCGGTGGAGCCGCCGCCGATGTCGGAGACGAGGAACGGGCCCTCGTCGGCGTCCAGGTCGGACACCGCGCCGGTGAACGAGAGGCGGGCCTCCTCGTCGCCGGTGATGACCTCGGCCTCCACGCCCAGGACCTCGCGGGTCATGTCGAAGAAGGCGGCCTTGTTGGCGGCGTCGCGGGTGGCGGAGGTGGCGACCATGCGCACCCGTTCGGTCCCCTTGCGGCGCAACACGTTCGTGTAGTCGAGGAGGGCGGCGCGGGTGCGGGCGATGGCGTCGGGGTGGAGCTCGCCGGTGGCGTCGACGCCCTGGCCGAGCCGGACGACCCGCATCTCCCGGTGCACGTCCCGCAGCCACCGCCCGCCACCGTCCGAAGTGGTCACGTCAGCGACCAGGAGGCGGATCGAGTTGGTCCCGCAGTCGATCGCGGCCACGCGTGCCATGCCCGTTCCTCCAGCCGGTTCCACAGAGGTCCCCGCCCGGGGGACCCCTGTTCTTCATTCTGCCAGAGGGGTCCGACAAATCCGGCCCTCGACCGTGCGGGGGGACCCGCGGGCGCCCCCCGCGGGTCCCCCCGGCTCGGTCGATCAGTGCCGTGCGATCGATCTGTGCGATCAGTGCCGTGCGATCAGTTCGGCGAGTGGATCCGGTCGGCCGCGTTGGCCGCGTAGTCCCTCGTCGCGCCGCGCACGAACAGGTTCTGCTCGGTGTGGTTGCCGGAGAAGTACTGCCGGATCGAGCCGTTGAACGGCGTGGTGGAGGCGTTGCGGCCGTACACGTCGGTGTAGACCGCGGTCGGGCCGGAGTTGCGCACCTTGAAGCCGCCCGCGCGGTACTCGCGGAGCGTGCCCTTGAACGGCGAGCGCGGGTCGTCCCACGCCACCTGTTGACCGGTCTGCCCGGTGATCCGCCGGACGGCGTCGCAGTAGTCGCCGCGGATGCCGTCGTAGCAGAGGTCGACCTGGCGGGCCAGCTTGTTCGGCTTCGAGGCGTCGTAGTAGCGCGACGGGTTGAGCACGTAGAACAGCGGGGTGATGGCGAACGTCAGCTGCGGGGTCGTGACCGAGACGTCCGAGAACCAGAACTCGTGCAGGTCGTTGGTGTCGAACGGGATGTCGGTGCCGGTGATGACCTCGAAGTGCGTCTTGCCCTCGCGGATCGCCTGGACGCACGACGCGTCCGTGATCAGCCTGCCCAGCGAGCGCGTGTCGGACGGGGAGTCCGCCGGGACGGCCGGGCCGACGGTGGTGAACCTGTTGTTGAACGGGCCGGGGCAGTCGGTCGCGCCGAAGCCGCCCGGACGGCCGTTCGGGATCAAGGCGGTGAACCTGGCCTCGGTCACCTGGTTGTCGTCCTTGTGCGTGCACCGGTTGTTGTAGATCAGCTCGTGCACGTTGTTGGTGAACGCGTCGGGCGAGTGCGTGCCCTGGTGGAACTTGAACAGGATGTCGCAGGTGGCGATCGTGGTGCCCTGCGGCGGGAAGAAGCTGGTGCCGTTGTCGCCCTGGATGACGTTGGAGTCGTTGACCGCGAGGACCTTGTGGCCCACGTGGTCCTCGTGCCGGTGCGCGCCGGTGGGGTTGCTCGACATCATGACTTCGCTGGTGTAGCCGAAGTACGGCCACTTCGCGGTGGCGAACAGGTCCGAGGTGCGCGGGTCGTCGCCGTGCTCGTGGCCGAACGAGCAGCCGCTCGCGTCGCGCGGCGGGTGCCAGGTCGGGTAGACCTTGCCGTCCGGCCCGTACGTCCAGTAGCGGGCGTGGATCTCGCGCGAGCACTCCCCCGCCCTGGGCGAGTAGCCGGTGCCGTCGGCCTTGGCGACGATGTCGTAGGCCATGCTGGTCTGCGCGTCCGCGGGCGGCAGGGACTTGCCCCAGGCCGGGTTGTCGGCCGGCGGCACGGTCGTGGTCGACGTGGGCGACGACGTCGACGACGAGGTCGTGGTCGAGGTGGGCCCGCCGGGCGATCCGGTGGTCGTCGTCACCGGCGCACCGGTGCAGGTGGTGCCGTTGACCGCGAAGGTGGCCGGTGCGGGGTTGCTGCCGGTCCACGAGCCGTTGAAGCCGAACGACGCGGTGCCGCCGGTGGCGAGGGCACCGTTGTGACCGGCGCTGCGCGCGGTGACCTGCGCCCCGCTCTGGGTCGCGGTGGCGTTCCACGCCTGGGTGACCTTCTGGCCGGCGGTGAAGCTCCAGGTGACCGTCCACGAGCTGATCGGGTCGCCCAGGTTGGTGACGTTGACGTTCGCGGTGAAACCGTTGTCCCACTGCGACGGCACCGAGTAGGTGACGGCGCAGCCCGTGGCGGCGGCCTGCGCCACGAAGACCGTGCTGCCGACGCCGACGGTGGCGACTGCCAGCGCCGACAAGAACCGTGATCGATGTCTGCGGATGTGCATCTGCCCTCCATGGAGCGTTGCCGGGTGGCGGCGGTGGCTCAGGGCATCGCGCGAGCGGTACGACCGGGTGCCTTCAACGCGGGGTGACGCCGGCGCCGCGGGTGGACCTCGCGCGGCTGGTCGGACGACCGGCGGCGCGGTCCACGGGCATGCGTCCTCCTCGTCGAGGGCAGCGGGGCAGCACTGGGCGAGCCTGTTTCCGCGGTGGCGGGGATGGCGGCCTCCACCGGCACCGCGCGCCGCGGCGGGTTCGGTCGGTCGTCGTGCGGCGGACGACCGGGGCACCGAACAGCGGCGGGTGACCGGATCGGCACGGTGCACCGTGTCGATGGCGGTAGTGTTCGACCGACTCCGCTGCGCTGTCAACGGTTGACGCAACGTTGCGAAAGTACGTGTCTTAACCCGTTAAGCGCGTGACTCCGCGACAGGCGGCCGGGCGGTGGCGGGGCGGTGGCGGGACAGGCTCAGGTGGCCCGCATGGACGACGTCACGGCCGGCGGCTCGGAGTAGCCGGAGTTGGCCGACGTGCCGCCGGGCGTGCCCTCGGGCGCCGTGGTGCCGGGCGCGGTCGTGCCGACGGGCGTGGTGGACGTCGTGGTCGGCGTCGGGCAGCCGGGCGGGATCGACGGCGTCGTGGTGGGCGCGGTCGTGGAGGTGCTGGTCGTCGGCCCCGTCGTCGGCGTCGGGCACGTCGGCGTGGTCGTCGTCGTGGTGGTCGTGGTGGTGGTGCTGCTCGACGGGGTCGGCGTCAGGGTGATCGTCACGCCGGGCCGGGACGTGGTCGTCGTCGGGGTCGGGGTGGTGGACGGGTTGGACGTCCCCGAGGACGGCGGCGTGGTGCTCCCGGGCGGCGAGGGGTTGGTGCCGCCCGGCGTGGTGTCGTCCTCCAGGCCATGCCCGAAGTCCTCGTCCGAGCCGATGACGTCCGGCAGCACGGGCACGCCGGTGGCGTACACCTCGGCCCAGTACAGCACCGTGGCCACGTACTCGTTGGACTGGTTGTAGCGGAACACCGCCCGCGCCCGCTGCTCCGGGTTGGCGACGTCGGCGCCGTTGGCGCACAGGTAGTTGCCCGCGCCGATGGTCGCGTCGTAGACGTTGTTCGGGTTGCGCTGGCCGTCCTCGTTGCCGTCGGCCGCGTAACCGTCCCAGGTGGACGGGATGAACTGCATCGGCCCGACGGCCCGGTCCCACGTGCGGTCGCCGTCGAACCTGCCGCCGTCGGTGTCGCGGATGGCCGCCACGCCGGGTGCTCCGTTGAGCACCGGCCCCAGGATCGGGCTGACCGTGGTGCCGTCCTCGGTGACCCGGCCGCCGCGGGCGTGACCGGACTCGATGCGGCCGATGCTCGCCAGCAGCGGCCAGTCCAGGTGGCAGCCGGGCGTCGTCTGGGACAGCCGCTCCGCCGCGCGCATGTAGGCGTCGAGCATGACGCCGGGGATGCCGTGCTGGCCCTCGCGCGGGAACCCGCCCTCCAGCGGGGGCAGGTCGTCGCCGAACTCCGAGGGGTCGTCGGCGTCGGCCAGCAGCGCCGCGCTCAGCTCGTCGGTCTCGGGCAGGCGGCCGGTCGCGCCGAGCTTGCCCTTCGCGTCCAGCGCGAGCGTGCCGAGCACGTCGCCCGGACCGGGCGGCACGGCCTCGACGTCGGAGCTGCCGGCGAGGTTGACCCAGTCGATCGGGGTGGCCGTGTGCAGCAGTGCGGGCACGAGCATCGCGGCGGTCGCGGTGGCGGCGAGGCCCCACTGTCGCGGCGTCATCGTGCCCGGGTGGACCCTGGTCCGCTTCCGCCCCCGACGCTTCGACTTCGGCACAGCCACGAACTCCCCATCGACTCGTCACCCGGCCTACCGACCAGCCTGCCTGATCCGGACGGTGGTGTCACGGGCGCGCACCGTGTTTGTGCGGCGAAACAGCCCCTACGGGCAGTTTTTCACCGTTGACGCGCAGTCGCCGCTCGGCCACCACTCCGCCAGCAGGTCCAGCGCCTCGTCACCGAACGGGTTGACCCCCCGGCCGACGGCCAGCGAGTGCGCCACGTGGACGTGCAGGCACTTGACGCGGCTGGGCATGCCGCCCGCGGTGACCGTCGTGCCCAGCGGTTCGATCGCGTCCCGCTCGGCCAGGTACAGCTCGTGGGCCCGCTGGTAGCGCCCGGCCAGCTCCTCGTCGACGGCCAGCCGGTCGGTCATCTCCTTCATCAGGCCGGCCCCTTCGAGCCTGCTGACGGCGGAGTTCAGCCGCGAGCACGTCAGGTAGTACAGGGTCGGGAACGGCGTGCCGTCCTCCAACCGGGGGTTGGTCTGCACGACCGCCGGGTGGCCGCTGGGGCAGCGCGCGGCGACCTCCCGCATGCCCCGCGGCGCGCGCCCCAGCTGGGCCGCGACCGCCGCCCGGTCCTCGTCGCTCACCGTCATCGCGTCGCCGCCGAATCCCACAACTGCTCGTACCACGCCTTGTCCTCGGCCGGTTTGGTGGCCGGTCGCCGTTCTTCCAGTTCGCGCTCCGCGTCGCCGGGGAGCTGCACGACGTAGGGCGTCTCGCCGGGCCGCACGTAGTGCAGCCTGCGCCGGGCCTCGGCCTCCACGTGCGCCGGGTCGGCCAGCTCCCGCTTGCGCTGCTCCAGCCGGTCGACCTCGGCGCGCAGGGTCTCCTGCGCGGCGTAGGAGCCGCGCAGCTCCTCGCGCTGGGCCAGGTAGGTGCGCAGCGGGACGGCGATGCTCAGCGCCAACGCGCACACCACCATCGCCAGCAGCGCGGCCCGCCGCGTGCCGGTCATGCCGAACGCGCCGCCGGTGCCCGCGCCCGCCCTGGTCCGGGCCCTGGACTGCGGCTTGCGCGGCCTGCCCTTGCCACCCGGTTGCGCGCCACCCGACTGGGCCCGCCCCGACTGCGGCCGACCCGGTTGGGCGCGCGTCGGTTTGCCCGGCTCTCCCGCGCGGGCGCCGCGCGCCTCGGCGTCACCGGCCCGCGCGCGGGCAGGGCGGGACCTCGGCGTGGCGTCACGGCCACGCCGGGGGTCCCGTTCCCGTCGTGCCATCAGCTCTCCGGCGTGTACCGCGGGAAGGCCAGGTCACCGGCGTAGCGCGCGGCGTCGCCCAGGGCCTCCTCGATGCGCAGGAGCTGGTTGTACTTCGCGGTGCGCTCGCCGCGGGCGGGCGCACCGGTCTTGATCTGGCCCGCGCCGACGGCCACGGCGAGGTCCGCGATCGTGGTGTCCTCGGTCTCGCCCGACCGGTGCGACATCATCGACTTGTAGCCGTAGGAGGTGGCCAACGCGACCGCGTCCAGCGTCTCCGACAGCGTGCCGATCTGGTTGACCTTCACCAGCAGCGCGTTGGCCGCCCGGCGGGAGATGCCCTCCTCCAGCCGCTCCGGGTTGGTCACGAACAGGTCGTCGCCGACGATCTGCACGCGCTCGCCCAGCTCGGCGGTCAGCTGCACCCAGCCGTCCCAGTCGTCCTCGGACAGCGGGTCCTCGATCGACACCATCGGGTAGGAGTTGACCAGCTCGGTGTAGTAGCCGGTCATCTGCTCGGCGCTGCGCTTGGACTTCTCGAACGTGTAGGCGCCGTCGGAGAAGAACTCGGTGGCCGCCACGTCCAGGGCCAGCGCGATGTCGCGGCCCGGGGTGAAGCCCGCCTTCTCGATCGCGACCAGGATCAGGTCCAGCGCGTCGCGGTTGCTCGACAGCGACGGCGCGAAACCGCCCTCGTCGCCCAGGCCCGTGCCCAGGCCCTTCGACTTCAGCACCGACTTCAGCGCGTGGTAGGTCTCCGCGCCCCAGCGCAGGGCCTCGCGGAAGCTCTCCGCGCCGATCGGCGCGATCATGAACTCCTGGATGTCCACGTCGGTGTCGGCGTGCGCGCCACCGTTGAGGATGTTCAGCATCGGCACCGGCAGCACGTGGGCGTTCGGGCCGCCGATGTACCGGAACAGCTCCAGGCCGCTGGAGGCCGCCGCCGCCTTCGCCACCGCGAGGGAGACGCCGAGGATGGCGTTCGCGCCCAGGCGGGACTTGTCCGGCGTGCCGTCCAGGTCGACCAGCTTCTGGTCGACCACCCGCTGCTCGACGGCCTCGATGCCGACCAGCTCGGGACCGATCTCGTCGAGCACCGCCGTGACCGCGCGCTCGACGCCCTTGCCCAGGTAGCGCTTGGCGTCGCCGTCCCTCAGCTCGACCGCCTCGTGCTCGCCGGTCGACGCGCCGGACGGGACCGCCGCGCGCTCCAGCGTGCCGTCGTCCAACGCCACCTCTACCTCGACGGTCGGGTTGCCTCGCGAGTCCAGGATCTCGCGGGCGCCGACCTGCTCGATGACCGCCACGTGCGCTCCCTCGTCAGACCATTCGTGTATCGGTGCCGAGCCTAGTTGGTGCAAGGTGTGGGACGGCCCCGGCTCACCTGTCGGGGCGTGGTGGGGAGGGGTTCCGCGGTGGTGCACGTCGAACGGGGCGGGGACGGGCCGCTGCTGGTGCTGCTGCACGGGCTGGGCGCGACCGGGGCGGTGTGGCGCTCGGTCGTCGGCGCGTGGCCCGGGTCGTGGGTGGCGGTGGACCTGCCGGGGCACGGCCGCTCCGCGCCGCTGGAGCGGTACTCGTTCGGGTCGCTGGCCGCCGCCGTGGCGTCCGCCGCGGGTCCGGGGCCGGTGGCGGTGCTGGGGCACTCGTTGGGCGGCGTGGTGGCGTTGACGCTGGCCAGCGGCTGGTTCGGGGTGGACGTGCGGGCCGCGGCCGGGCTGGGGATCAAGCTGCGGTGGACGCCGGAGGAGCTGGCGAAGGCGGCGTCCACGGCCGCACGGCCGGCGCGGGTGTTCGGGACGCGGGACGAGGCGTCGGCGTGGGCGGCGCGGCTGGCGGGCGTGCCGCTGGAGGACGGCGTGGTCGAGGTGGACGGCGGGTGGCGGGCCGCGCTGGACCCGGCGGCGTTCGGGGTGGGTGCGCCGGACGTGGCGGGGCTGCTGGCGGTGGCCAAGGCGCCGGTGGTGCTGGCGGCGGGTGAGGTGGACCACATGTGCCCGCCGGAGCACCTGAGGGCGGCGCAGCCGGGTGGAATGGTGCTGCCGGGGGTGGGTCACCAGGCCCACGTGGAGCGACCGGCGGCGATCGAGCCCGTGCTCGACCGGCTGCACGGGGCGCTCGTCGCGTGACACGCCGTCCCGTCATCCGGTCGGCTGTCGATCCGCCACCGGATGCGCGGGTAGCGTTGATCGAACCATGACCGACAGCACCTTCGAGGCGTTCCGCCGAGCCGAGGCGCTGCTCGCGGAACGCCGTCCGCTGGAGGCGCTGCGCGAGCTCCGGATCGTGCTCGAAGCAGCCCCCGACCAGGTCGGCGTGCAGCTGCTCGCGGGCCGGGCCTACCTGGGCTCGGCCCAGCTGGGGCGTGCCGAGGCGGCGTTCCGCCGGGTGCTGGAGCTCGACCCGAGCGACCACTACGCGCGGTTCGCGCTGGGCCGGACGTTGCAGCGGCAGAGCCGGTTGACCGAGGCGTTGACGCAGCTGCGGATCGCGGCGGCGATGAACCCGTCGCCGGAGTACCAGGAGGCGTTGGGCGAGGTCAGCGCCCGGCTGGCGGTGGAGCGGGACCGGTGAACGCCGACGACGTGGTGGCCGAGCGGCGGCTGGAGGCGGTCTCGCCGGACGGCGTGCGCACGCCCGTGGTGGTCTCGGTCGGCCGACCGGGGCCGGACCCGCTGAGCGCCCACGACGACTGGCGCTGCCCGTTCCGCGTCACGGGGCTGGGCGACGAGGTCGTCGGCGCGGCGTTCGGCGTCGACTCCCTGCAGGCGCTGCTGCTGGCCGTGCACAAGGTGCGGCTGGAGCTGGCCGCGCGGGCGGGGGCGGAGTCGGTCGCGCTGGACTGGCTCGGGCACCCGGAACTGGGCCTGACGGTCGAGCCGCACCTGCCGAACCCCCGCTGACCGGCCCGGACCGGTCGGGTTCAGCCCAGGCTGGCGCGGGCGTAGGCGTCCGCGCCGCTGTAGACGTTCTGGCCGTACTCGGTCGAGTTGTTGTAGTCCAGCACCGCGGCCCACCAGCCGGAGCCCGTGCCCAGGTCGCGCCCGCCCGAGCAGAGGTAGCGGGCGGCGGCGAGGGCGGCGTCGTCGATGTTCTGCGGGTCCGGGGACCGGCCGTCGCCGTTGGCCCGGACGGCGTACTTGACCCACGTGGTCGGGATGAACTGCATCGGGCCGACCGCCCGGTCCCACTTCAGGTCGCCGTCGAGCGTGCCGCCGTCGCTGTCCGCGATGGCCTTCACGCCCGGTGAGCCGTCCAGCGGGATGCCGATGATGGGGCTCGACGGCCGGCCGTCCTCGCCCAGCCGCAGGCCGCCGATGGTGCCGTGGTGGGACTCGATGCGGCCGATGCCGGCCAGGGTCGCCCACGACACCCGGCAGTCCGGGTCCTGGGCGCGCATCAGCAGGTCGGCCACGGCGTAGGCGCGCAGCGCGCGGGCCGGGACGTCGATCTTCTCCGACAACGACGCGGCCCACGCCGTGAGGGGTTCGACGTCGCCGGTGGCGGCGGGCGAGGCCTGCGGTTGACCGCTGGTGGGCACCTCGGCCGAGCCCGGCGCGGCGACGCCCGGTTCGACGGCCAGGAACGGCACCGGGAACGGCGGGTCGGCGATGGGGCCCGGACCGGACCGGTTGAACGTGCTCAGCGCCCACGCTCCCCCGGCCACGACGGCCAGCAGGAGCAGGACCAGCGCCAGCCGTCCGACGAGGTTGCCGACCCGACCGCGGGCCGGAGGGCGCGGCTCGGTGTGCGGCGTCTTGGACGGCGGCGGGACGACCACGACCCCAGGCTACGTGCTCTTCGGGCCGGACAAGGCGGAGATCACACGGTGTTTCTGTCTGGTATGAGGCTTTTATCACCTGAATGCCGGTTTGTCCTACTGGACTCCCCAACCAAGCCTTGCCTAAGTTTGACCAGCCTTAGTTAACTCCGCGTGAGGACGTCACCGTGCTCGTCAGCAATGGGCTCATCGGGCTGCGTGAAGGACTGGAAGCGGCGCTGGTCGTGAGCGTCCTGGTGGCTTTCCTGGTCAAGACCGACCGCCGGTCGCGCCTGCCGCAGGTGTGGCTGGGCGTCGGTGCCGCCGTGCTGCTGTCCGTGCTGGTCGGCGCGGTCATCACGTTCACCACGGCGACGATGACCTTCGAGCAGCAGGAGGCGTTCGGCGGCGGGATGTCGCTGCTCGCCGTCGCGTTCGTCACGGCGATGATCTTCTGGATGCGGTCGACGGCCCGCACGATCGCCTCCGACCTGCGCGGCAAGCTCGACCGCGCGCTCGACGTCGGCCCGGCCGCCGTCGTCGTCCTCGCCTTCCTCGCCGTCGGGCGGGAGGGCCTGGAGACCGCGGTGTTCTTCTACTCCAGCGTGCAGAGCGCGGGCAGCACCACGCAGCCGCTGATCGGCTTCCTGATCGGCATCGGCATCGCGGTCGCCCTGGCCTACCTGCTCTACCGGGGTGCGATCCGGTTCGACCTGGGCAAGTTCTTCACCTGGACCGGGGCGCTGCTGGTGTTCGTCGCGGCGGGCGTGCTCGCCTACGGCCTGCACGACCTCCAGGAAGCCGCGATCCTGCCCGGCCTCGACACCCTGGCGTTCGACCTGAGCGACACCGTCCCCGAGGACTCCTGGTACGGGGCGCTGCTCAAGGGCATCTTCAACTACTCGCAGCGCACCAGCGTGCTGCAAGCCATCGCCTGGACCGCGTACGTCGCGATCGTCCTGCCGCTGTTCCTGATCCGCCCGCGCGTCGCGGCGAAGAGCTGAAACCGGAGACCCCCGTGCACGTCCCCACCGCCGTCCGCACCGCCGCCCTCGGCACGCTGCTGCTGCTGGCCACCGCCTGCGGCAACGAGGCCGCGCCCGCCGGGGCCGACGGGCCCATCGCCGTCGAGGCGACCGACGACGCCTGCAAGGTCGCCCGCACCACGTCGGACACCGGCAACGTGACCTTCGAGGTGACCAACAAGGGCACCAAGGTCACCGAGTTCTACCTCTTCGCGGAGGGCGACCGGATCCTCGGTGAGGTGGAGAACATCGGCCCCGGCCTGACCCGGCGGCTGATCGTCGAGGTCACCGACCCGGGCAAGCTGCAGACCGCGTGCAAGCCCGGCATGAAGGGCGACGGCATCCGCGGCGAGTTCACCGTGTCCGGCGACGGCAAGAAGTCGACCGACACCGACGCCAAGCTGGCCGAGGCGACCAAGAGCTACCAGCGCTACGTCAACTCCCAGGCCGACAGCCTGCTCACCAAGACCACCGAGTTCGTCGACGCGGTCAAGGCGGGCAAGGTCGAGGACGCCAAGGCGCTGTTCCCCGTCGCGCGGATCTACTGGGAGCGCATCGAGCCCGTCGCGGAGAGCTTCGGAGACCTCGACCCGAAGATCGACGGCCGTGAGGACGTCATCGAGGAGGGCATGGAGTTTACCGGCTTCCACCGCCTCGAGAAGGACCTGTGGCAGGACGGCCTGCAGGCCGACTCCGCCACCGTCGCGGACCGGCTGCTCACCGACGTCAAGGACATCGTGACGCGGGCCAAGGCCGTGGAGCTGACGCCGGTGCAGCTGGCCAACGGCGCGAAGGAGCTGCTCGACGAGGTCGCCACCGGCAAGATCACCGGCGAGGAGGACCGCTACTCGCACACCGACCTGTGGGACTTCCGGTCCAACGTCGACGGCTCGCAGGCGGCCGTCGCGGCGCTGCGGCCGGTCATCGAGGAGCGGGACGCGGCGCTGGTCGCGTCGGTCGACGAGAAGTTCAAGGCGCTGGACGAGCTGCTGGAGACCCACCGCGCCGGTGACGGCTTCAAGCTCTACACCGAGCTGTCCGAGGACGAGGTCAAGGCGCTGGCCGCGGCCGTGGACGCGCTCGGTGAGCCGATCAGCCAGGTCGCGGAGGTGGTGTCGCGATGACCGGCCTGCCCCGACGCAGGTTCCTCGGGTTCGCCGGCGCGGGCGCCGCGCTGGCCGGCGCCGGTGCGGCGGTCGGCGCGCTGTCCGCGTCGTCCTCCCGTGACGACGAGGTGCGGCTGACCGGCGCGGGGGCCGTGCCGTTCCACGGCGAGCACCAGGCCGGGATCACCACCCCCGCGCAGGACCGGATGCACTTCGTCGCGCTGGACGTCACCACGACCAAGCGGGCCGAGCTGATCTCGTTGCTCAAGGAGTGGACCGAGGCGGCCCGGCGGATGACCTCGGGTCAGGAAGCGACCGAGAACGGCGCCGTGGGCGGCAACGCGCAGGCGCCGCCGAAGGACACCGGCGAGGCGCTGGACCTGCCCGCGTCGTCGCTGACGCTGACCATCGGGTTCGGCCCGTCGCTGTTCGACGACCGGTTCGGGCTGGCCGCGCTCAAGCCGGAGAAGCTGATCGACCTGCCGCGGTTCCCCGGCGACGACCTGGACGAGCGGCGCACCGGCGGCGACCTGTGCATCCAGGCGTGCGCGAACGACCCGCAGGTCGCCGTGCACGCGATCCGCAACCTGGTGCGGATCGGCTTCGGGCGGGTCTCGGTGCGCTGGTCGCAGCTCGGCTTCGGCCGCACGTCGTCCACCTCGACGAGCCAGTCGACGCCGCGCAACCTGTTCGGCTTCAAGGACGGCACCAACAACGTCAAGGCCGAGGACGGCGACGCGCTGCGCGACCACGTGTGGGTCGCGCCGGGCGACGGGCCGGACTGGCTCGTCGGCGGCACGTACCTGGTGGCCCGGCGGATCCGGATGCACATCGAGATCTGGGACCGGACGTCGCTGGTCGAGCAGGAGCAGATCGTCGGCCGCACCAAGGGCGTCGGCGCACCGCTCGGGCAGGTGGCCGAGTTCGACCCGATCGACCTGCACGTCAAGGGCAAGGGCGGGCAGCCGGTCATCCCCGAGACCGCGCACGTGCGGCTGGCGTCGGCCGAGCACCTGAAGGGCGTGCGCATCCTGCGTCGCGGCTACAACTTCACCGACGGGTCGGACGGCCTCGGGCACCTCGACGCCGGGCTGTTCTTCCTCTGCTTCAACCGCGACACGGGCAAGCAGTTCGTGCCCATGCAGGCGGCGCTGGCGGCCAAGGACAAGATGATGGAGTACCTGGAGCACAACGGCTCCGGTCACTTCGCCGTGCCGCCGGGCGTCCGCGAGGGCGGCTTCTGGGGCGACACCCTCTTCACCTGACCGCGTGTCCTACGTCCAGACCAACCGTGTCCTACGTTCGGAACACCCGAGTTGAACGCTCGGAACACCCCTGAACGCTCAACTCGGGTGTCCTGGACGTAGGACACGCGCGTTCCGGACGTAGGACACGCGCTCACGTGACCGGGGGCGGGCCGGAGGTGGTCGGCTCGGGTTCGAGGCTCGGGTCCGGCGGTGGGGTCGTGGCAGGCGGCGGGGTCGTCGCGGGTGGTGGGGTCGTCGCGCGCGGCGAGGTGGTCGCGGGCGGCGTGGTGGTGACGTCCGGGTCGGTGGTCGTGGCGGGCGGACTGCCGGACGGGCGCCAGGGCGGCAGCGGCTCGGCCCGCCCGAGCACGGCGGTCGGCACCGGCGACCCGACGA